>JBGCEU010000086.1:0-37252 GCA_045106535.1 Akkermansiaceae bacterium
GCCAAGCACGAAGGTGAAATTCCTAAATAAAACTTTCGTATTATCACTTACCAGAGATCACCATCCAACTATGAAATTTTTAATACCCATCTGCTCATTGCTATTTCTGATGCCCATTACTGTCTCAGCAAAGGATCCCACAAAACCTGACATCGTATTCATCATGGCGGACGATCTTGCGTGGGCCGATGTGGGGTTTAACAATACCAAGTTCTACGAAACCCCGAACATCGACAAGCTTTGTAAGTCGGGCATGAAATACAACCGCGCCTACTCCGGCGGCCCTAACTGCCTACCCACGCGTGCTTGCCTGATTTCGGGCATGTACACTCCGCGAACTGGAATCTGGACACCCGGAGGTAAGTCAAAGGGAAAAAAAGCATGGATGAAGCTTGATGTGCCTGTCAGGGGAGACTCAAAACCAACGACAAACACAAAACTCGAACCGTCTGTCACATCGATTGCTGAGGTTCTCAAATCAGCAGGCTACACGACGGCACGCTTTGGCAAGTGGCACGTTGGCCCAGACACTCAGGGGTTCGACATCAGTGACCAAAACGGCAAGGGCGACACATCGGGAAAGAACTACTACGGTAACATCGATGTCCATGAGTGGCTCACTGATGCCAGCTGCAAGTTTATCAAAGACAACAAGGACAAACCCTTCTTCCTCTATCTCTGCCACTGGGATGTGCATACTCCGATTAGAGCACGGAAAAACGTCGTCGCAAAATACGACAAGAAACTCAAATCCAAGGAGTGGGATCGCCAATGGAGTACGACCTACGCCGCGATGATAGAAGCCGTCGATAAGAGTGTTGGCAGAGTCACCGCCACACTCAAGGAGCACGGGCTCGAGAAGAATACCCTCGTCATTTTCACATCAGACAATGGCGGACACGCCATCACCTCTAACAAACCCCTCAAAGGGCAAAAGGGCGCCTTCTACGAGGGCGGCGTTCGTGTCCCGACCTGTATGGCTTGGCCGGGCGTGATCGCCCCCGGCACAGAAAACAACACTCCCATCACCAGTGTCGATTTCATGCCAACCTTCGCCGAACTTGCTGTTGCCACATTACCAACAACTCAACCCGTCGATGGCACATCCATCGTTCCACTCCTAAAAGGAAAATCCATTCCCGAGCGCTCCATTTTTTGGCATTACCCACTCTATCTCCATGCCTACAACATTGAGGGTCAAGTTCATCCGGTTGCCGGAACACACAAACCCTACTGGCGTGCCGTGCCATCCAGCATGATCTGCCGTGGGTCATGGAAGCTCATGCATCTCTTTGAAGATAACTCGATCAGGCTCTACAATGTCGAGGAAGACATCGGTGAGAGCAAAGATCTATCAAAAAAGCATCCAGACAAAGCCGCAGCCCTCTTTACTGAACTCAAAAAATGGCAGGCAGATACCAAGGCATTTATCCCTACAAAACAGAATCCAAAATTTGATTCCAAAGCTCCAGGAGCGACCAAAAAGATCAAAAGGAAGAAAGCAAAGAGGTAATTCTAGTCAGGCAACTGAAGATTTGCATGCTAACTTCTCAGTTCTGTTCTGGGCAATCTCCTATTGTGCCAAGTTAATGCACAGACCTTTTCCTTCTCGTTAACAGACCCAACAAACCAAACCCGAAAAGCGATAGAGAACTCGGTTCAGGCACGGCGTTTACAGCATCTTGAAGCGAAATATCCGCCGTTGGATTTGATGGGTCGTGCACGTAGCGGAGAACGGTAAAAGAAGTCGTCGTAAATTCGAACTGCACCCAGCTTGATGCCTTGTGAAAAGATGGGTCAGGATTTCCATTCCTACTGAAATAGAGCCAATTGTCGCTCCCAAGTTGAGCCCCTTCGTTAAAAGAACCAGCGCCGTTATTATCGATGTAAAACGAAAGTTCTGCTGTCGAATCTAAAAAATTGACTCCAGTCGAATCTCCCGTTGACCTGAAAAAATTATTATCACTACCACTCACCGTGCCTATGAATGAACCTCCTGAAGGGTCAGTAGCATCAATTTGATAGAGTGTGACACCTGCAAAAGGACTGAAAACATTGAGTATGATGGGTGTCGTCGGCCCAGCAAAAAGCCCAGGAGTATCCACCACAGTGAGAGCACTCTGGGCAGTAGCAGTTGAAGAGACAACAGCAACACCCAAGCCTAACAGTTTACTTTTTAAGTTTAACATAATTTTAACCCATAATAGTGAGTGAGCTTATAGTGACAAATGAGGCAAAAACATCAAGTATTTAATAGGTCTTTAATATATATAACTATTAAATAATCATGATTTTCACTTTACTGTAATCGCAGTCAGTCAGATACATGACTATCGACCAGACAACTAACAGATTTGGATTACTGATTTGCGGCAGGGTGCACTGCGATTGTTGGGTCACCCAGCAGATTAAGCTCCACAATGCACATATGGAAATTAGCGGATTTCTTGGCTTTTTCAGCAAGACTTGCTTTGGTCTGCATCAGCGCTTCTCCTGTGGTGAGCTTCTGACCGATTCCCTTTTCCCAAAAGTATGTCATTGTAGTTGTCGTGCCATCCATCTTTCCTTCACGCACCATCAGCTGGAAATCCTTCCTCGGATTCAGGAAATGCGGTTTACCTTCGCGGCATGGTGCGACGATCGCGATGGCGCCAGCATTCGGAGCACGCAGCATCGACTCACTGATGCACGGGTCTTTGATAGCGTCGTAATGACCTGTGAAACACGAAACCGTGGTAATGATAGGGTAGGCATCTTTGTTGGTTAGTTTGCGGATATGTTCTTTGGTGAAGATTTTGCGTTTTTCTAACACCCAGCAGTGCAATAGGCCATGGCCGTGGAAGTGAAACTTGCCGGTCTTTTTGCTATTGAGCATTTTGACCCAATTATCCGGAGTAAGATCGTAGTCGCCGGGCTTGTCCTTGTCCCAAGGTGTTTTATCCGTAAAGTAGCGATGCATTTCACCTCCTTGCAGAACCTTGGATACGTGATCATCCCAGCTGCGTTTCACTTTGGCATATGCTGCTTTGACCTCGCAGGTGTAGATGAAGTTTTTTCCAAACTCACCCTTAGGATACTTTGATTCATAGCTAATGACCTTGTCCGTGTAAGCTTTCACATCTGCGGCAGTTCGCACTGGAATACGTCCTAGTCCCACTCTGCCGTCGGGGTAAGTAATAGCCTCTCTATCGTCTTCAAACTCGCCGTAGATGCCATCGCCATCAGCATCCCAGTTCGTAGGGGAGAGATAGTAAATGTCCGTCGGGATGTCGGTTTTATTACCCCACATATTCTTATGCACTGTATCACGATCCGGCACGTGACCTTTCCCGCCCGGTAGGCTATCGCCTCCCAAGATTACCCAGCGTATGCCATGCTTATCGATGTTTTTGCGCACACACTTACGGATTTTCTCCTGAATATCGGCACCTTGGAAGTCCTTGACTATTGCTGCTGTGGTGATGATTTTGACTGGCCTTCGCTGCTTATTTTTCCAATCGGCAAATGGTTTCCATGCTGTTTTTAATTCAGGTGAAGTGATGAGAAGAACTGTCGATTCTCCCTCTGCAACAACACTCTGAAACAGACTGAACGCGAAGACGGAAAGGAAAAGGGTGATGTGTTTCATAATAATGCTGTGCTGGAGGTTAGCTTCACCGAGCGAACTGGGCACGTCAATTATTCTCATGCAGGACATCCTACCTTGACTCAAGGCGCATCATTCTGGACTCTGTAATCCATGGACATGAAAAAAGTGAAGTATATCTGTGCGGGAATCGTGATCATTCTGATGGCTATTGTCATATTCCAGAATTTCGAAGAGCAAGAGGTTACGCTTCTTTTCGCTGAGATCAAAATGCCTCTCGCGATATTGCTTATCCTCACCTTCATCGTGGGTGCTGTGGCTGGATGGATCGCGACCTTGATGACCACCAAAAAAGTCGTACCCAAGGAAACCGTTAAGACGATAGACGTCGACTAAACCACATCCGTGTATGGATCATAATGCACGGGGTGATCATCGTCTTTTTCCGGAATATCAGGTAGCCCCTCACCTGACTGGACAATCCGTTTCTCGGCACGGTTAGGAAATTTGACCAAAGCTATATGAAACAGGGCGTCGCCCTCGTCGGCCTGCCCTTCATTCGTACGACCTATGAGTATACCACTTTGTGTAGCAATAACCTCTTCTTCATAATCGCCTAACGGATCGGCAACAAACCCAAGAACGTCTCCCTTTTTCACAGCCTTGCCGAGTGCTGTTAGCGAAGTGAATAATCCACCGACCTGAGCACGCTCCCAGTGGCCTTTTTCCGAAAGCACGGCATTCTTAGCTCGTTTTTTTGCTGCCGCAGGACGCTTTGGCATCATTCCTAAATGACGCATCACCGCATGGACACCTCGATTTCCAAATCGGATCGATGCCGTATCTAACCGGAGTGCTTCGCCGCTTTCGTAAAGAATCACCGGAATATCAGCCTCGTTGCACACGTAACGAAAAGATCCCGGACGGACGGGAGCTTGCACCGTCACTGGCGAGCCAAAGGCTTTAGCAAGCTCAAGCGAGGCATCATCTTCAGTGCTCACACGGATCTGCGGAAGATTCGCACGATTTACTGCACCGGTGTGCAGATCCACGACGGCATCACAATGCGGTAGTAGCTCAGTCGTCAGAACATGCGCAAGACGCCCGCCCAAGGAGCCTTTGGCAGAACCGGGAAAAAGCCGATTCAAGTCACGACGATCCGGCAAATACCTAGATCGGTTAGAAAACGCAGGCACGTTGACAATGGGAACGGCAATCAAGGTGCCTTTGAATCTTTTACTCAAGCTCGGAGAGTTAATGAGTCGGCGGATAATTTCAGGCCCGTTGATTTCATCGCCATGGATACAACCCGTAACCATCAGTGTGGGTCCATCGGTTTTTCCACGTATCACCCAGGCACGCATGGTAACCGGCTCGTGGGTGGTCAGTACCCCCACAGGCAAGTCGATAAGCTTGCGCTCGCCGCGTTTAATTTCCTGACCTTGGATCGTGAGTTCCTTCATTGAAATTGAAGCACCACTTTGGCACGTTTCATTCACCATTCAATATTCTAAATTCACCATTCTTATACAGCAACCCAAGCCAAACCTAACGATACAATAAGAGGCATGGTTAGTAAACTGACAAGCGTGGTGGCGACCACCACCTGAATCGCCACATCAGCCCGTCCACCATAGTGTCGCGACATGAGAATGGGAAACATACCTGCCGGCATAGCAGCTTGGATCACGAGAACTTGCTTCAGCTCGGTGGCAAGGGGGAGAAATTTGGCGATGCAAAGAATCAGCAGCGGCACGAGAGCTAGCCTCACTAACACAGCTCCGGTAGAAATTTTCCAATCAAATCTCATTTGACGAGCAAGATCATGCAGCGTGGCACCTATCAATATCAAAGCAATAGGAATGGCGCACTCACCGAGCATGGATACGACTCGGCGCAGCACAGGAGAAACCGACTGGTCAAGCCCGGTCTGCACAAGCAGCACCCCCAGAACAACAGCGATAATCGGACCCTTCAAAAACGCCCTCCACGACGGCTTCATATTTCCAGAAATGAGCATCAGCCCCACAGTCCATACGGCAATTTCCACCCCCAGATTATGCGTAAACAGAACCGCGAGCACGTTGTTATCATCAGGAAAAACATACAGCATCAGTGGCAGCGCGATGTATCCGTAATTTTGCAAACCACTGCTCATCGCAAAAGTCCTCCTGCCACCACCTCGCTCAAGTCCCATTAGCCTAGCCACGGCAAAACCCACGAACATACCTCCAGCGATGATAAGAAATCCAATACCAGCCGACGACGCTACGACTCCTGCATCACGCAAAATTTCAGAGCCTAACATCTTATCAAGGATCAAGCAGGGGTATAGCAAGTTCACCACCATTGCCATAATGCCCTTGTCCATCTCCTGCTTAAGTACAGAGGTCCGACGCAAAACCGCACCCAACACCACAATAATGTAGATCGGTAATGCTGCTTGAAGGACGAGTATGCTCTCTTGCATGACTCAAGCTAGGCACAATATGCGAACCGATACAAAACCAATCCCCTCACAGCTTGACCCCATGACTCGGTTTGTTAGCCTCAATTTATGGCTGGCAAAAGATCACTCACATCACTTCATCTCAAATCGCTGCTTGATCAGAACGATATGGAATCGCTCGTCAAACAGCTTGAGCCCAAGTTAGATCCGCCCGTTAAGCCGTTTCTCCCGAACTCGAAAGTCACAGAGCATCGCACTAATCGGCTCTGGAAAGCCATCGGCACTTCACCCCATGCCGATATCCTGGATCCGTGGACGACTGAAAATCTTGATGCATTTGACGGGAATATCGAAAACTTCATCGGTTCCGCGAAACTGCCCATCGGGGTAGCTGGGCCACTACGAGTAAACGGACTGTTTGCTCAGGGCGACTACCCGGTGCCGCTAGCCACATCCGAGGCGGCTCTTGTGGCCAGCTATCATCGTGGTGCGTGTCTTATCTCAGCTGCTGGAGGTTGTACATCGATGATGATCTATCAGGCACTGAATCGGTCACCGGCATTTGCATTCGACTCCATGAGAACCGCAGGCCAGTTCGTCGCTTGGTCGATGGATTCATTCGAAGCATTCCAAAAAACAGCCAACGCCACCACGGGCCACGGCAAACTGGTAGACGTCGGCACAACGCTCGAAGGCAACCATGTGTATCTCAATTTTGAGTTTACCACCGGTGACGCATCGGGGCAGAACATGGTCACCATAGCCACCCAGGCGGTATGTGATTTCATCCGTGAGAAATGCCCGGTGCCCATCCAGCAACTCTACGTCGAGGGCAATCTATCAGGTGATAAAAAAGCAAGCTCGCAGGCCTACACCACGACACGTGGCCGTAAAGTCACTGCTGAGGTTGTGCTGACTCATGATTTGTTAGAAAAATACGTCCACGCCACACCGCGACAGATGATCGACTACTGGAGGATGTCCGCCATCGGCGGCGTTCTCAGCGGCACCATGGGCGTGCAGGGACACTTCGCCAACGGGCTTGCCGCCCTCTACATTGCTACCGGCCAAGATGCCGCCTGCGTTGCTGAATCCGCTATGGGCGTGACGCGTTTCGAGGAGACACCGGAAGGAAACCTCTACGCTGCTGTCACGCTACCTGGGGTCATGGTTGGCACGGTGGGCGGCGGCACAGGACTTCCCAGCCAGAAGGCATGCCTGGAGTTGATGGGGCTCTATGGTTCAGGCAACAGTGGCGCACTCGCCGAAGTTTGCGCCGGTATCCTGTTAGCTGGAGAGCTGTCTATCATTGCCGCGCTGGCAACAGGAGACTTCACCCGGGCGCACCATAAACTCGCCCGCTGAATATTGATTGAATCAATATTATGTAAATTTTTATCGTTTTTCACAATTCACCAATTCCTGATAAAACCTCCCCATGCGTTGGTGGACTTACCAGAAAGAACGTTTCCCCATTTTCCAGCACGGGCCTCTCGTGGCTGCGTTCAGCTCGTGTGCCGTTGCCTATTCTTCGATGCTAACAGGAACCGCACCGCAGTGGCAGGCTTTCGTGGTCGCGTTCGTAACTTGTCTGATATTTTTCCTCCAGCTACGTATCGCCGACGAGTTCAAGGACGCGGAGGAAGACGCGGAGTTCCGACCTTATCGGGCTGTTCCTCGCGGGCTTGTTACTCTCCGGGAGCTTGGTTTCATGTTTGTCATCGGCGCCGTCATCCAGCTCGTTTTGGCGATACTCTACTCACCGATGCTAGTTATTGTGCTCGCTATTGCCTGGACCTACCTTGCACTGATGAGCGTGGAATTTTTTGCACGCGACTGGCTGAAGGCTCGCCCTATCACCTACCTGTGGACACACATGCTCATCATGCCGATTGTGGATTTCTACGCCACCGCCTGCCACTGGATACCAAGTGGAGAAAAACCGTGGGCTGGGCTTGGGTTTTTTCTCGCTGCCAGTTTTTGTAACGGCCTGGTCATCGAACTCGGCAGAAAACTACGCCAACCGGACGGCGAACAAAAAGGCGTACCAACATATAGTAAACTCTGGGGTCTAAAAAACGCCTCCTGGGTCTGGTTCGCCTGCCTTGTTGCCACCTGTGTTTTTGCAACCATAGCTGCATCTATTATTGAGTTCACCCTGCCTGTGCTCATCACCTTGTCCGTCTTGCTATTGTGGGCGATGAAGCATGTGATTGGTTACCAGGAAACCAAAGCCAAGAAATTCGAGCTCATCGCTGGTATTTGGACACTCGCACTTTATCTGACCCTCGGCATCATCCCACTACTCATGCACTGATATGATCATTCACCCCCATCAAACTGAACACTTTGATCTGTTAGGAGGCAAGGCCAGAGCTCTCGCCGATCTCACAGGTGTAGGATGCGACATCCCATCGTGGTTTGCGGTCACGGAACTCAATGATGACATCCAGAGTGAAATCATCCGTTGTGCCGAGGCACTCGATGCGGAAAGTTTCGCTGTCCGTTCATCCGCACGCGGCGAGGACGGCGTGGAGCATTCGTTCGCCGGACAATACGATACTTTTCTCTATGTCGAAAAAGACGACCTGATAGAGAAGATCAGAAAAGTTCGCGAGAGTGACCAGAGCGACCACTTACAGACCTACCAATCGAGCAAGGAGATTGATCACGCCCATAAGCCGACAGCCCTGATTCAGGTGATGCTTTCGCCCCACGTCAGTGGTGTTGCCTTCAGTGCTGATCCCGTCAGTGGCAATCGCTCGCACGCTGTCGTTTCAGGACTCTGGGGAACAGGAAGCGCGCTGGTTTCCGGTGAAGCCGATGCCGATGCCTGGACGGTCGATGAGGATTACCAAATAATCGATACCATCATCGCGGATAAAACACAGCAGCACACCGCTGATACCCATTCCGATGAAGGCGTGGTGCTCACAGAAGTCCCCGAAGAAAAACGCAGCATTCCCTGCCTGAACGACGCTGAAATCATCGCCGTCGCCAATCTGGCACGCATGTGTGCCGATCATTTTGGCTGCCCACAAGACATCGAATGGGCTATCGAGAGCGGCAAGCTCTACCTCTTGCAGAGTCGACCCATCACGACACTTCCCCATATTCCCGATCCATCGTTACCGCTTACCGTTTGGGACAATAGTAATATTGCGGAGAGCTACTCGGGCATCACTTCACCGATGACGTTTTCTTTTGCAGAACGTGCCTACGAACATGTTTACCGCGAGTTTTGCAAACTCCTCTCGGTGCCTAACAAATGCATTAAGGCGAGTGATGATGTATTCCCAAACATGCTCGGTCACATCCATGGCCACGTTTACTACAATCTGAACAACTGGTATCACGTACTTGCAATGCTTCCCGGCTTCTCAGTGAATCGCTCATTTATGGAGCAGATGATGGGCGTCAAGGAACCGATGCCAGATGAAGTGGTGCAGGCGATTCTCAAGCGAACTCAAACATCAAAAATCAAGGACACCTGGGGACTGCTGCGTATGATCATCGGGCTGATCCGTAACCATCGCGGACTGCAAAAGCAGATCGATGCCTTTTACAAGCGCCTGAACCGGGCACTCAGCGCACCCGAAAAACCGCTGACCGAGATGTCTGGTGCTGAGCTGGCAAACCACTACCGCGACCTTGAGTCCCAACTCCTCAAACGTTGGGACGCGCCGCTGGTGAATGATTTTTTTGCGATGATTTTCTACGGAGTTCTCAAGTCTCTGTGTGAAAAATGGCTTGGTGATGCTTCGTTGCAAAACACCTTACTGCTAGACGCGGGAGACATCATCAGCGCGGAACCACCCCGACGCATCAAAGCCATGGCCGAACTCGCATCCGCAAATACAGAGCTAACACAAACACTCGCAGACTCCAGTATCAGCGCGGACACCAAACTCGCCGCTCTGCAATCACACCCAGAGGTTCAGAAGCTTTACACGGATTACCTCAATAAATTTGGCGACCGCTGCCTTGAAGAACTCAAACTCGAGTCTCCAACCGTCGGAGATAACCCGCAGTCGCTACTGACCAGCATCGGCATGATGGCTGTTCGCAATAACAAGGGAGAAACTGCCACGGCTCCGGAAAATGAACCCCTGCACGACCCCACGGATCCACTCAGCGGAATCAAACACAAGGTCTTCCATTGGGTGTTACGCAACGCAAAAGACCGCGTCAGCGACAGGGAGAACCTTCGTTTCGAACGAACCCGACTCTTCGGGCGCGTGCGCCAAATCGTTGTCGAGCTGGGTAAACGACTGCACACGAACAGCCATCTAAACGACCCGGCAGATGTCTTTTTCCTTACCATCCATGAAGTCATGGGTGCCTACGGAAACGACTCCGCCACCTCATCCTTCAAAGAATTTTGTCAGCAAAGAAAAGACGAGCAGGCAGGCTTCACTACCCCACCACCAGACAGATTTGAGACGCGCGGCTCTCTTGAGGACTACACGTTTTTCACACCTACCCGAAAAGCAACACCACACGACGGCGACCAACTCGGCGGCACAGGCGCGTGTCCCGGAGTTGTCCGCGGCAAGGTGCGCGTAGTCACTGACCCGCGCAACGCCACTCTCGAAGAAGGTGAAATCCTCGTCGCCCAACAAACCGACCCCGGCTGGGTAGTTCTTTTCCCAGCGGCATCCGGTCTGTTAGTCGAGCGCGGCTCGCTTCTCTCTCACTCCGCCATCGTTGCCCGCGAACTCCAGCTCCCATGCATCGTCTCAATCAGCAACGTCACCACCCTGCTAAAAACAGGCGATCTTGTGGAAATGAACGGCAGCACTGGAGAAATAACCATCCTCAACCACCCCAACGGGGTGATGCAATTACAGCCCGGGGCTTCAGCAGCGGGAAACAACGCCCAACCACCGCCTCCTGAAGGGAGGCCGCAAACCACCCCACCACCATGAAATCCGAAATCCAACAACACGCCGACTTCACCAAAGTTCGTTACGCGAATTGCTGGGAGGACGCGGACATTTTAATCAAAGCACTCAACCCCGAGGGCCGCCACTGCATTAGCATCGGGTCGGCTGGTGATAATTCGTTTTCACTGCTCGCAGCGGGCGCTTCACACGTCACCATCACAGAAATGAACCCTGCCCAGATCGCATGCATCAAACTGCGTATCGCGGCGTATAAGGCGCTTGATCACGCTGAATTCTTGATCCTTCTGGGAGAGCACGAGGGCGAACGCACGGCACTCTACGAGAAATGCAAACCACATCTCGACGATACCACACGGGAATACTGGGAGCATTTTTCCGATCATATTAGCGAAGGCTTTGGCAGAGTGGGAAAATTCGAAAGTTACTTCACGCTATTCCGCGACAAGATGCTGCCGCTTGTACATTCGAAACAAAAAATCAGATCGCTGTTAGAACACCTTACACCCGAAACGAGACATCAGTTCTATGAAAAACAATGGAACACATGGCGTTGGCGATTGCTGTTCAAAATCTTTTTTTCACGCTTCGTCATGGGCAAGTTAGGGCGCGACCCGGCGTTCTTCAAATACGTCGAGGGCTCGGTCGCCGACCGGATCCTGGCCCGCACCCGCCACGCCCTCGTTGCACTGGACCCATCCCAGAATCCCTATCTCAGCTGGATATTGACGGGACGATTCGGCAAGCACCGTCCTCACGCTTTGCGAGAGGAAAACTATGATGCGATCCGCAACAATATTGATCACATCACAGTTGACCCCCGCCCCCTCGAAGCAGTGCTGGAAGGCGCCAAGCAACCCTTCGACGCCTATAATCTCAGCGACATTTTCGAATATATGTCTGAGGAAAACACCGAGGCCATCCTGAAGAATATTCACCAGCACAGCAATCCCGGAGCACGGATCGCCTACTGGAACATGCTGGCACCCAGATCACGACCCGAAAAGCTTGCTGCAAAAATCAATTCGCTCACTGACCTAAGTGAAACGCTATTCAAGCAGGACAAGGCATTTTTCTACTCAGCATTTATCGTCGAGGAAACCACCTAACAACCATGCACGCCGCGCTCTCCATTCCGATCACCCTGGCATGCCTTGGGGTCATCATTTTGCTTTCGGCGTGGGGCGTGAAAACAAAAAAGCTCTCTGGCGAGCTGGCTCGAAAGGTTGTGCACGTGGGAATGGGCCTCATATGCATGAGCTTCCCGTGGCTTTTCGATTCTGTGCTCGCAGTTCAACTGCTTGCAGCCTTCGCTATCATCACACTGCTGGTGATTCGCATCACAAAACTTAGAAAATCACTCGGGACGGCTCTTTTTTCCGTCGAGCGTCTATCCATCGGCGAGTTATTGTTCCCATTAGCAGTCGCATGGCTATTCACCCTTGGCTGGGAGCAGCCCGTTTTATACTGCATCTCGTTATTACTTCTCACACTGGCCGACACCGCAGGTGCCTTGGCTGGCAGCAAATTTGGAAAAGCCACCTACAAGACGACCGCAGCTACCAAAAGCTGTGAGGGATCAGTTGCATTCTTCATCACAGCATTCCTGTGCATCTCTCTACCTCTCCACTATTTCACAGAGCTGTCGCTCGGGCTGATTCTTTTTCTCGCGCTAAGTATTTCCCTCTTCTCCATGGCGGTAGAAGGCGCATCGGGGCATGGACTGGATAACCTATTAATCCCGATTGGATCTTTTCTACTGCTCGACTACTATGTCGGCCTGTCAGACCATCTGATTTTGATACGCGCGCTGGTTTTGTTAGGCTTGCTTGGCCTGCTTATTCTCACGCGACGAATGCACACGTTTGATGGCGGAGCAACCCTCACATCGATGTTGTTCGGCTTCGCCGTCTTTACCCTTGGAGGAATCCCCTGCCTGCTCGCTGCTGTTCTTATTTTCGTCCGTCACATCATGACCCAGAAGTTCATGCATGAAAAATATGTGATCACCCACTCGCTGGACACCATTGTCGCCATTGCCATCCCCTCACTATTTTGGCTTACGCTCGGTCGCGGTGAAGTGATCGATTTCACCCATGCGCAGTTTGCGTTTATCAGCACACTCTCGCTTATCATTGCCATGCTGCATGCCGGCACACAAAAACATATGCATCGAAATAGCCCGTCCCTAATCCGTGCCTTAGTCCTCTGTGTTGTCATACTCAGCACGGTGTTATTGATCGATATCCCTCTAGTCTACACGCTCCCCACCCTCATGCTCGCGCTGCCTGCCGCTGGGTTTTATTTTTACTGGGCCGAATCATCCACATCACATCATCCAAGGAACTGGCTTAAGCTGGCATTGCTCGCGATGTTATGTTCAGCCGCCGCATCACTTCCCTTTCTAACATGAAAATAACACACAGATCCAATTCTTCACTTTCCGACATTGAGCAAAAAACATTAGCTCACGGTGCCGAGGAAGCCGCCACCGATGGCAACCAGTCTGCCGGACTGTGGTTTTCGCATACCCCAGAATACAATGGCAAGCGCGTTGGTGCCATCGGGGCATGTAGTCTCGATGATTCAGACGCCGCCTCAGCATTCCTTAGCCAATGCGCCGAGCACCTGCATACCAAACATGGATGTCAGCATGTAATCGGCCCGATGAATGGAAACACCTGGCTAACACATCGCCTAATTCTGGAGAGCAATCACCGGGCACCATTCCAGATGGAATCAATGGAACCCTGGCATTACCACGATATCTTTCTGAACGCTGGTTTTGAAATCCTCTCGAAGTATTCCTCGTCATCCATCGACCTCACTCAAGAACAGCGGTCTTTCGAAAAAATGGAGAGCAAACTGATCGAAAAAGGCGTGCAATTCCGGCCTATTGACCCGGATAATTATGAGCAAGACCTCGAGGCCATCCACGCTCTCAGCTTGATTAGTTTCTCAAACAATTTTCTCTACACCCCATTGCCTCGGGAAGTGTTCATGCAGAATTATCTCAAGACGAAAGATCACATTGATACCGACATGGTCATCCTCGCAGAGTGGCAGGGAGCACTGGCTGGATTTGTTTTCTGTATGCCCGACAAAACTGCGGAGATGCTTGATCTACCAAAAACCGTGATCGTCAAAACCCTTGCCGTTGATCCGAACGCACCACTCGCGGGCTTGGGCAGTATGCTGGTCGCAAAGGCACACACGATCGCAACAGAAAAAGGATACTGTGAAGCAATCCACGCACTGCAACATGAGAATAACAGCTCACTGCGCATTAGCCAGCGGTTCGGCGCTGAGATCTTCCGTCGTTACGCCCTCATGGTGAAATCTTTCTCCTAACAACAATTATGAATCTCGTAAACCATCTCGCCGAACGAGCGCAACAGCACTCGGATCGCGTTGCATTGATCGATAGCGAGCAATCGATGACTTACGGCAAACTCTATGAACACGTGTGTGGGGCATCAACCACCCTTCGCGCCCGGGGTTTGGGACGTGGTGATACAATACTCATTTTACAACCAGTCGGCATCCCGCTCTACATCAGCCTGCTTGGGGCATTCCACGCCGGCCTGACCGTGATGTTCATCGATCCGTCTGCGGGCAAAGCCATGATGCGCAATAGCTTGGCACTGCACCAACCGACGGCATTCATCGGCACAGCAAAAGCGCACATGCTTCGGCTCATGATTCCGAGTATTAGACGAATCAAACACCATTTCCACAGCACTAGCTGGGTTCCGTTTAGCAAAAAATGGAACCCTATTCCCTCTGGGTTTTCAGAACCTCAGGAGACGTCTCCCGACTCCCCTGCCCTCGTCACATTCACCAGCGGCAGCACGGGAATGCCCAAAGCAGCATGCCGCACCCATGGATTCCTATTAGCCCAGCACAAGGCTCTGGCGGAATCCCTCGACTACATTGAGGGGGAAGTCGATCTGGTGACTCTGCCCATTTTCACTCTCGCCAATCTGGCATCAGGACTCACCTCTGTGCTCGCCGATACGGATCTTCGTTTTCCCGCGCAAGCAGACTCCCCTGCTATATTAGCACAGTGTGAGAAACACAAGCTCACCCGCTGCGCAGCGTCCCCCGCATTTTTCACCCGACTGCATCACGATGGCATGATGCCAAAATTCAAGGCGATCTACACCGGCGGCGCACCCGTTTTCCCGAATCTACTCGACGAAATTCAGTCAACGCATCCAGAAATGAATGTGGTGACCGTCTTTGGCTCCACTGAGGCCGAACCCATCGCCCACGTCGCCTGGAAAGATGTCAGTGAGGAGGATTACCAAAAGATGACCGAGGGAAGAGGATTGCTGGTAGGCAAGCCAGTTTCTGCAACCCAACTGCGGATCATACCCGACCAGTCAGGCCAGCCAATTCCAGCCATGTCAGAATCCGGCTTAAACAAGATGACCCTAACAGGCGGCGAAGCCGGTGAGATCATCTTAACTGGAAACCATGTCTTAAAAGGCTACCTACACGGCAAAGGTGATGCCGAAAACAAGGTGCATGTTGATGATGAAACCTGGCACCGCACAGGTGACGCCGCGTGGATGGATCAAAGCGGGCGCGTTTGGTTACTTGGCCGCTGCTCTGCCGCCATACAAACCAACGGTAAAACGATCTATCCATTTGGTATCGAATGTGCAGCCATGACGCAGCCCGGCATGAAGCGCTGCGCTGTCATTTCCCTCAAAGGAAAAATCACGCTGCTGATCCAGGGAAAGCCGGAAAGTAGTTTAGAAAGCAAACTATTAGTTAGGTTAGAGCCACTCGGGGTGGAGCACGTTATATCCATTCCGGATATTCCAGTCGACAAACGCCACAACGCGAAAGTTGATTACCCTAGGCTAAAACTCATTGCAGAAAAGATTGCCAAATAAGAGCGCAACTATCTATTAAGAACTATAGTCCGATGATAATAGATACCCACGTTGAACTGCCCCAAGGCGAAGACTCTCTAGATGTTTTAGATGACGCGTTGGAATTCAGCGGTATCTCCAGCGTAATCATCGTGCAGAGGGAACCAAGTAATTCATCCAACCAAGCGTGCCTTAACCTGGCGAAGAAATCAGACGGCTTGATCTGCGGGGTTGTTGCTTGGGCACCTATTACTAACAAGCAGTTGCTCAAAGCTCAGCTAAGTACGGACAATCAGGAAAATATGGTATGCGGTTACGTAGTGGACATACACCGTGAGGAGGCACGTGAATGGAGTTCTAATGAAGATGCCCACTACGGAGCTAGGTTGATTCATAAAACAGTAAAACCACTCGAACTCATTCTTCAGCCAGCTCAAGTTCGAGGAGTTTTACCTTTTTTAGATGCACACCCTGATATGCCGATCGTTTTAGATCATTGCCTTGGCGAAGCTGCCGAATCCAATAACGCGTGGCGACAGTTATTACGCGAAATCGGCAGACGTCCTCACGTTTTCTATCGCATGTCTGGACTCGCACCAGTGGCGAATGCAGACACAGCGTGCAAGGCTACCGAGTCCGTCAAAGAAGTATTCGACGCCGCGCTGGATGGATTCGGCACCCAGCGACTGATCTACGGCTCAGGCTGGCCTGTCACCCCGGCACGCTATCCAGTCTGGCTGAATACTGTGGATAACTTAATACATACTCTGTCGCCAGACGAACAAGCGGACATCTTCGGAGGTAATGCTGCAGGCATCTATGGAGTGTAGCTTTGAAAGATGCTTCGACCACAGAACCAATCCAGTTTACAAACCTGCGCTCCACGGTAGAGAGCGAGTATACGCCAACACATCCAAGAACGGCAACCTCTCTAATAGACCCCAGCAATCGTTCTGATAAAGTCGATAACGCAGCATTGCAGGGCTATAGATACCACATAGCAATCTGGCCAAGCGTTCAGGGCTCGATAACGCCGCGCGATTTTCACGAACCAGTGTTTGGATCAGTTCAATTTCCTCAGCAGAAATTTCCTCCACTTGGGCAGCAGGCAGTTTGCGCGGTCGCTTCTTCCCGCAGCACGACGCGCAACTGCCGCAAGGCTCCGTTAGTTTTTCTCCGAAATATCCTACAAGTGAGACTGCGATGCATTTTCGACTCGTTGCCATCTTGAAGACTTCATTGATCCGACCTAGGTCATGTTCTTCGTGTTGCTGGAAAACAAGTAACATCTCATCACTAAGATCGCTTAAAGATTCGGGAGATTTTTTGACACGATAATGCACAAGACTATGGCTTAGCTTAAGCCTCACATCGCCCGCAGCCTCAAGTTCCCGTAGTAATTTAATGAGACTGTTGAGCTTGGTTATCTTCCCATCTGCTAGATCAAACAAAGACACCCTCTGCCTCGAATCGATCAGTTCACCAAGCATAGCGTGATTTTTTTTTGCGAAGCCATGCAGGATTCGGCTCCGAGCATCGGCATCCCAGCGCAGTGGAACCAGGTGGCACCACATCCATGAGCCACCATCCGGTGTGATCCAGCCGCCGGTTTCCAGTCGCGCTAACAGGATATCTAGCAGCTCGATCGGAACATCTTGCAAGGTGCTGAGGTTGTAGCGTGAGACGACGGCTCGAGCCCCTTGGGAAAAGATGTTACGCAGAATCGCCTGAATCGCATTTTTACTCGGCTGCTTAGCAATCGTCATACTCTGCAAAATCTCCTGGTCGTTTTTATTAATGAGTATTTCGCATCGACTCGGTTTTCCATCCCGGCCTGCGCGACCGCTCTCCTGAACCCAGCCCTCAGGGGACTTGGGCGGGTGATAGTGAATCACGCTTCGTACATCCGGCATGTCCACTCCCATGCCAAAGGCAATCGTGGCACAAATCACAGGAAAACGGTGCTGCAGGAAACCATCCTGCACCTCGGCACGGGCACCGGCAGGCATACCAGCATGATATGCCCTTGCCGCTATACCATGTTTATTCAAATAGGAGGCAATCTCCTCAACATCGCCTCGCCGTGTGGCGTAGACAATTGCCGGAGTCGCGTCAGCACGACTCAACAAACCTAACAGGAAATTTTTCTTCTCTTTCGCTTCGATAGCATGAACGCCAAAGGAGAGGTTTTCCCGATAAAAGGATGTTTGAATCTGGTCGCGCTTCAGGATTCCAAATGCTTTCCGGATTCCACTCGCTGCTTTCGGAGAAGCGGTAGCCGTCAGAGCCAGCACAACTTCGGGTTTCAGTCGCCTCACCACCTTAGGCAGGCGAATGTAAGAAGGTCTGAAACTATGCCCCCATTCGGAAATACAGTGTGCTTCGTCAATTGCCACCAGTGATATTTTTTGTTCACGAAGCAGCGCTAACATGGAAGGCTCAGCGATGCGCTCGGGCGACATGTAGAGCAACTTCAGTTCTCCCGCCCGTATCCTCTGCACAATAGGCTCGAAATCCTCTTCATCCGTTGTTGAGTCAATTCTCGCAGCCGGAATGTCTTTTTTCTCCAAAGCTTTCACCTGGTCGCGCATCAGCGCAATGAGCGGAGAAATAACAAGAGTCAACCCGTCCAGCATTAGTGCCGGAAGCTGGTAGCAAAGTGACTTGCCTCCACCAGTCGGCAGGACAGCCAGTGTGTTCACGGCATCTAACACACGATCTATGACATCATCTTGCCCCAGCCTTAGCGCATCATGTCCGAAGTGCCGCTTTAGCACGATTCTTGTATCTGGATTATTCACTCTGGAATCTGAGATACCATCTTGCAAGCGAGCTGGATGGCGTGAATCATCGAGCTGGGATTTGCTTTTCCAGTGCCCGCAATATCATAAGCCGTGCCATGGTCAGGGCTAGTTCTAGGATACGGCAATCCCAGAGTAACATTCACTCCAGTATCAAAATCCAACAACTTTAATGGGATCAGCCCCTGATCGTGATACATGCACAGCACGGCATCGTACTCACCATCTGCCGCTGGGCGGAAAATCGTATCCGGCGGATGTGGCCCACTGAAATCGGCCTGCCCCTCACTCCGCAGTTGATTCACGGCAGGGGCTACAATCTCAATATCCTCATTCCCGAATGCTCCACTTTCACCAGCGTGTGGATTCAATCCACATACCGCGATTCTCGGTTTTTCGATACCGCGCTGCTTACAAAAACCAGCAAGCAGTTTCCCTATCCTAACAACCTCACTCGTTCTCAGCAGATCAGGAACCTGAGCCACCGCGACATGGATCGTCACCAAGGCAACGGTCAGGTTTTCCCCTGTCAGACACATCGCATGATTCTTGCAGCCTAAGCGATCAGCAAAAAATTCTGTCTGACCCGGAAAATGAAAACCTAACTCGTGTAATCCCTCCTTTCCGACAGGGGCGGTGACCACAGCAGCTATATCACCGGACTTTAGCAGACGCACCGATTTTTCAAGCGCATCCAATGCCGCTTTAGCAGATTGGCGTGATGACTTGCCAGGAACAACATCGATTTCCTTACCGATGATTTTAAAATCAAAGCCTGGTGGCAACTGACCTGATGTCAGCGCTGCACGCACGACCTCTGGGCCGATGCCAGCCTGATCTCCGAGTGTGATGCCGATGCTCTTCACGCGTATATCTTTCCTCCGTTGATAAGTAAAATCAACGAGAATCAGAGAAGGGTTGCGCGCTCCTGTGACCGAGGGCATAATGATCGCGTATTACCGCTTTCTGTCCTCAGCCATGCCTGACCCCGGATCAAATTCACCCAAAACTACAGGTCGCGCTGACTACGCCGGCATTCTCCCCAAAAAAGGATGGCCGAAGCGCAACTACCATTTCCTGCGCCACAAACTACTGCCGCAGGTTTTTCAACGAAGGAATGGCGAACAGCGCGAACCAATCCCACACGCACCGGACGAGGGTATGATCCGAGTTACTTGGATTGGCCATGCCTCGTTCCTTGTCCAGTTCCCCGATCACTCGGTCATCATCGACCCCAACTGGGCCAACTGGCATGGTGTGGTGAAACGACAGCGTGAGCCCGGACTCGACCTCAAGCTCATGCCACTGGTTGATCTCGTCTTGGTCACCCACGCACACTTTGACCACCTGCATAAAAAGAGCCTGAAAATTCTCGAGTCACACGAAGGCATCGTTGTGCCAAAAGGCAGCGGCTCCCTGGTGAAACGTCTCGGATTTCACAGCGTGCACGAGATGTCCGTCTGGGACACCCTAAGCTTCGAGAACCTTCATATTACACACACACCAAGCCACCACTGGGGCGCACGCTACCTGCACGATACCCACCGCGATTACGGCGGCTACATGGTACACTCAGGCAAGTGCAAAGTCTTCCACTGCGGCGACAGTGCCTACTTTGAGGGCTTTAAAGAAATCGGAAAACACCACACTCCCGACGTAGCGCTGATGCCCATCGGAGCCTACGATGCCCCCAGCGGGCGGGACGTGCATATGAATCCCGAGGAAGCCGTTAGAGCATTCATCGAGATGGAGGCCGGCATTCTTATCCCCATGCACTACGGCACATTTCCGTTAGGTAACGAGCCCGACCACGAACCGGTCGAGCGGTTGGTTGCCGAGGCAGAGCGACTGGGTATCGCTGACCGCGTGTTAGTGCTCGAAGAGGGCGTGGGAGTGGAAGTTGAATGCCTTGCAGAAACGAAGTCATAACCAGGCTCTACGAAAGTTATAGCTAGGTAGGTTTTCTTTTTTTGCGAGATATCCTGAACATTACTCCACAGGAAATGGCCAACAAGATCAACACCACTCCAGCTAGAACTACGCCAGAAACCTGCCATACAGCATAGGGATAGAGACGTAGGCTGTAGCAACCTTTCGGCAGTATCCAGCTATCATCTTGAAACACCCACCAGTGTAAGGTTCTAAAAAAATGTCTAAAGCTATATACGGCCCATACCGCAGAGGCAATTATGATTGAGACAAACCAGATTAGGGACCAAGTCGCTACCCTTTTCCACCTAGCAGAGCAAGCCACTCCCACTAGCAGCATGCCAACAAGAGATACCACAGCCACCACCTTTGCCGTCAGAAGTTTTTTACGTATATCCTCAAAATGATATATTTCACGCTTGCCTAATCTTCCCCCTGAGAGGTTCTTATTAATTTCTGTATACGGCTGAGTCCCTGACAGCTCCTCCGCAATCAATAAGCCGTCATCAAGCATCTCCGGCTTCGCTGACATTGCGTAGCCATAGATTGATTTAAATACTGTGGGTTGGGCAACGACCAGTACGCCAGCCATGAAGAGCAGGAGTAACAAGAGTAAAGGGCAAACCAAACCCTCCGTTATCCATTTGAAAACTGATTTTATTTTCATCCTTTTCACGAAATAGTCTGTGTCTCGGTGAATTACTCCAACACCTGACCTACTGGCTTTCTAAGTGCCCAGAATACCGGCAAACTACTGATTAGAACACCAATGTTCGCAGCTAACATGATGAAAAAAGTTTCGTCACCCCAGTAGAGATCTGTCACGTTATCCAAGGCCTTCACCTTAAAATGCACAAATATTTTATTGTGATAAAGAGAGAGTATATAAATGACTGCTACTGAAACTACATTAACGATTAACAGGTTCTCAAAGACCGTACGAATACCGAGCATAATATTTGAGACGCCAAAACTTCGCAGTAACGCAGACACATACATACTTTGCCGAAACTCTAAAATAGAGAGAACACCATACACTAGAGCAAGCGCACCACCTAGGATGGCAGCCAAGGAAACACGCATAGTTTCTTGCTGCCCCTCAAGCTTCCGCAACTTATCTCTAAGCATTACCGCGCTTTTAACATCAACCTTACCATCTCCATCAGATCTTATGACCGAGTAAACGGCTTTACTGAGTTTACTAACATCGGGCGCATCCTTGTCTTTTTGAAGATAATAAACCATTGTAAAGCCTCGTTCATCTAAATGCTTCACCATTGAATGTGGCACAAAGAGTGTATCGCCCTGAATCAACTGAATGATTTTTTCCTCAGGCCTGAGAGCTACGCCCCTAACCTCTAAATCTTGGATCTGATAATCGACCACCAGGCCTTCTGGATCCTGCAAGGTAAGCACAAAAACCTCATGTCCGTATTTGAGATAAGGCAAAAGGCCGGCGATATCTTCGTCTGTGTATGCGACTACAGCCGCAGACCTTCCACTACTGCTTCTTGCTGATGCCAGCATTTTTCTAGCAGTAAATAAGTTACCATGCTTACTGATACTGCGGAAGCGATCTACTGGGACACCTTGGTTGATATCTGTAGGAGTAATCGTTTCTACGATTAGCAAGTTATCCAATCCAAAAGCCTCTACTTGGCTCCTAAGCTTATTGATTTGGGTGCGAAAGCCCACAAGCAGCAATACCGATAGACTCACCATGATAATGGTAACTACCGATCTCGCTAAAACGCTACCTGGCTGTTCAAGCCAGCGTTTCCAAGTGTCCTTCCATAGGTAGGAAGCGGTTAAAATCCAAGATATCATCAGCTGTTTTATCGAGTCTGGTGTCGTGTGTGCAAATAATTGCCAAGCGGTTTCCGTCATTCACGAAGTCGCTCAGCACCTTAATGATCACTTCAGTATTCAGATCATCAAGGCCAGAAGTAGGTTCATCCAATAACAAAATTTTAGGCTCTTTGATGAGAGCACGAGCAATAGTTGCTCGTTGTTGTTGTCCCCCAGACATGGATTTAGGAAGCCTTCTGGTAAAATCCTCTAGTCCTAGGCGTTTGAGAAAACGGTCAACATTTTCCTGCCTTTTTGCTTTGGGTATACCCGCAAGCGCAGCAGAAAGGTGAAGGTTCCTTCTCACACTCGCGAGTGGGAGCAGGTTTAATTGCTGAAATACAAAACCAAGATCTTCTTTTCTGAATTTCCTGCCGTTATTGGCATAGCCTTCAATCTTGATTTCGCCTTGTTGCTGGCGCAAATAGCCTCCAATAATCCTCAGAAGGGTAGACTTTCCGCAGCCAGAATACCCTTTAATCAGGTGTACACCAGATGTGAACTCATGGGAAAAATTTTCTAGCACCCACGGTGCACGGCGACCATAGCGGTAGCTGATATTCTCACAGGATACCATGGCAGTGTTAGCGCTGGTTGCGTTAGATGATGCAGACAAAATGTGATATCTTTCGTCTAACTTAATTGGCTGCAGCACGAGAGGAGCCACGCGAAAGAGCGAGATATTTTCGCCCTTCAGCCACAACCGTAACATCAGACCATAGCTGTCTCACCATAGTATTCCACTCGGTCGAATCTGTTTTACCTAACGCATAAAGCGATAGATCATATTTGGGTACGATGTAGCACTTGGTTGGCAGCCTATAGACAAGATCGCCGTTGAGCTGTGTACCCACCAGTCGCTTAAGTGACTTGTTTGCTTCCTGAGGGATAGAAAAAATATATTTCCTTTCTTCACGCTGCGTGCGCTTGTCTTTTTCGATGCGCTCGTCATTGAAATTCATAATCGTTTTGTTACGATCATTCAGCTGCACATAGAGCTGCTTTGGTGGCATATTGACCCACTTCGCATTACCAACTTTAAGGTGTCCGTGGATTTCATCGTAGTTATTAAGTGTAGCAATCGTCTCGCGTCCAGTGACCGTATACTCCTTTTGACCATCAACATAATTCAGCTCTAAACGCAATTCTCCAGCAAACGGAGTTTTGTATACCGAAAGCTCTCTTGCCTCCTCATGCTGGCGCTTTGTCTTGGTGAGATCCATGTCTTGAATCTTGAGCTTTCCCTTACGTATTTTGTCACCGTAAGTATCAGCCCAAGCCATTTTGGCTTCAGCCAAACTCAAGGCTTCTTTAGCTTCTTTTAGGGTTTTGTTGCTCAGCTCATTGATATCTCCACCCAAGCCCAGTTCGCCAGCGTACTCTTTCATTGCAGGGTTCTTGAGTAACATTTCTATCAAACGTACTTTTTTTCTAGCTTTATCGAGTTCCTCCTTGGCGGTTTTACGCTCTTCAGGAAGATCAAGTTTCTCTGCTTTTATATTGTTGAGAACTTTTTCCTCTTCTTGAATTTTGATTCGAGTTGCTTGCTCCTCAAGCGTCTCAACATTCATCCGGGCTATAATCTTATCAGATTCCACTAGTGAAACTTTTTTGTCGATTTCCAGTGTAATAATACCACTTGCCTCGCTTCTAATTTCAAAGGACTCCTTAGGCTGGATGTCCATTGGCAGTGTACTCAAAACCATTTCCGACGATTGAGGGAAAGCATCCCAAGACCAATTGATCTTCTCGGATGTTTCCTCATTTTCGCCCAAGCCATTTTCGTTTTCACTGGTATCGCATGCTGAGAGTAACAAAACACTCAAACCTAACCAAGCACAGGTAATATATCGTTTAAATAATAACATCACGGATCAAAGGTGTTCGTAGTCAGGGTATCCTAGTCCAAGTGCATGAAAACGCAAGACTTAACTCTTCTTCTTAGACCAGAAAAACAGAGGGTTACTACCACTTGACTGCGCTTTCTTTCTTTGTTTTGTACGCTGTTCGCGTGTTTGCAGCCAGCGGCGGGTGATAGGCTTCCAGCGCTTTTCATCGATCAGCCAGAACTCAGTACTTATCTCTATTTCCTTTGCCTTGAGACGCACCTGACGCTCACGCAATTTACGCATAGTCGTTACCGCTTTCTGTGGGTCTTCTACTAAGCCAGATTTAACTGCCATTTTGTACCCCTCAATTGCAGCATTAAGCTTACCTTGTTCTTGCTGAATATCTCTGAGCGCTTCCTTACCTTCAAGTAATTTGATGATTTCTTGTCTACGGCGTTTATCTTTACGCCAGTCTTGTATTACTTTGTTTCTCTTAAGACGGTCTATTTGTTGCCCAATATACCCCCTAGAGTCCATATTCCAGTTCATTGAAGGTCCTAGTCTGATCGCTTCGGCATCAAAACTCGAATTGCTAGTGCTACTATATAGCGGCGGAGCAGAGACAGCCATGTTGACCTGAGGTAAATAACGTAAGTAAGACTCCAGTGCCTGACCGTCCTCTGCGATTTCCTCTAGGGCAACTAGGTTCAACTGAAGTAGACCCCACCTTGATGTATCGGAAAAATCCAAGTCATTAGGACGATAGATAACATCGGGAAGTCCCGAAGCTACCAAATTCACCGATCCGTATTGACCCATAAAAAAGTCACCGACGTTAGTACGCCACTGCTTTTCTCTTTTTCTCCATGCTTCAAGAGCCTCTTTATGGCTTAATCGCATAGCCAAAAGCTCTCCTCCACCTATATCCGTTATTCCTGAAACAAGCTGACCTTCAAAATCGATCGCACGTTTTTCAATTTGTAGAAGGCGCTGCTGCTGGAAAAACCTATACAAAGCTATGACCTGTTGCCGCATTATGTTTTCCGCCTGTATACGTGCCCCTATGTAATAAAGTTTACGCGTGTAGACTCTTTTCGGTAAATCGAGTAGGTTTCCGAGAGTTAAAAAGCTATTGATACGCAAGCTGGTATCACTGAAGGCATTCCCGATATCTCCCACAGAAAAAGAGTCACTTGCTCCAACCGATAGACCAGGCACCATATCTCGCCATATCTGCTTTTGGCGCTGCTTGGCATCAACGATACGATAATCTGCCTGAATTAAGCTAGGATTATCTAGATACATTCTTTCCGTAGCTTGGTTCCAGGTCAGCGATAAATTGCCGCCTTTATCAGAAGAAGTGACGTTCTTCAGCTCACTAATATATTCCTTGCCTAATTTTTGCCGTTTTTCAGATATCCTCGTGCTTGTAGATTTCATCCAAACACATGATGATGATAATAATATCAATAATCCACAGCCAGACACGGAAAGCCCCCGCCGCAATCGGCCATCACCCCGTGAAAAATGGCGCATTGTGCATTTCTCTCTAGAAGTGCTGCGTACACCCCCTTGAATTGCCTTATTTAAAATGGTTTTCATTATCCTGAATCAGACGATCAGTGTTACCAAGACACAGAACCATCACCGCGACGGGCGATCAAGCCCAAATTCAGTGCAAGAGAAGCGGACACACCGCAGGAATTCAAATTTACGTTCATCGATGACATATTGGACTTGATTTCTAATTGCCTATAAAAGCGCCAGCAATTATTCATCGGGCGCTTTAGTATCTTGAATATATGGTATTTGGATAACTCTGAAATCCGGCTGATTGGTCTCGATCTTAAGATAATCTTCTTTACGTTTTTCTGGGCTCAAATCGGCGTCCTTTGCCCAAATCATCGTAATTGTAACGAGTTTTGAATCTTTATCGACTTTACGGCTTAGCTTAACCGCAGGGTCTCCTACGTATTGAACACTGGTCACCTGAAATTTTTCGCGGAAACCTTCATCATTACAGGCGACGCGCACCCTGACTTGGCGACGCTGGGCTAGAGAAATCGAGTGTAGCTGCCTTGGCGAGTAATCAATCACTTTTCCAGGGCTGGCAATGACAGGTAAATTTACTTGCTCGCAATCAGGATGGTCTGTGTTGATGGTTACAAAGGAATCAATTTGAGAGTCAGGCATTTCCTTCACCTCAAGTTTAAGCTCGTAATGTCGACCTTCCCGAATGGTTTCGAGTTCAGCGGAGATCGCTTCGTGCCCAATATCCCCCAAACTCAAATGCACAGCATCTTCCCCCTCGGTGATAAGTGAGACTTTCCTGACTCTACTAGCCCCACCTACGGCAACTTGGCCTAGAAAATTTTTCAAAGGGAAAATTTTCACCGGCAACCACACCTCCAGGTTAATGGGTATCCTAACTGCGCGCCTCACATCTTGCTCAAAAAACAGCACACTATGAGTCACATCACCTAGGAACTTCTTAGTCGAGAACTTAAACGGCAGCGTTTTCTCAGCGCCAGCCGACACAGTGAAACCATCCATTTCTATATCAATACATCCACATGTTCTTCCTACTTTAGAAATGACTGCATCTTTTGCCCCTTGATTCATGATCTTGATCACGCCAATACCAACCTTGCCTTTGGTAATCCGACCCAGATTAAACTCCCCCTGAGCAAAGACTAGGTTCGAAGCCTCTGATCGCTTTTCCGCTGGCATGCGCCTTTTAATCATCTTGCTGGCACTACCAGCATTTATCTTGATCTGCTGAATAAAATCACGCACGGGGATCACCCCCTCAATTAGCTTTCCGCCTATGATCGTCTGGGGAAAAACAGCTGCCTGGCTATGCACCTGATTTAACTCCATCAAGGTCTTACCAGATTCGAGCATTTTTTGCGCCCAGCTACCGTAAGTCTTGAAATATGTTTCGTAATTCCCCTCTAATTTCTCATCGGCAAGTGTTCTCAATTGGCGGTAATTCAATGGAATTTCACCAGACACCATTCCATCTATGACTTCCTTGTATATCTTGAAATCAACGCGCTGAAGAATGAGCATTATGCGGTTTAGTTCACGTGACTGCGGGCTTTGGTATGCTGGTAAAAAATAGACAGACGCGACTGGCGCAATGCTACTAGCTTTTTCAACAAGTGATTGATGGAACTCTAAGCAGTGAGGACAAGAATAGTCGCTGAGTAAAATACAGGCAGCAGCGGTATCCCCCCTAACAATTGTCGGAAGATCGGCTCTCTTAATCATCAAATCCCCCCCGTATAAGCTGATTTGGTTTGCTGATGCAGCAAATTCTAGAGCCGTCACATCATTCGCTCTGTAGCCTGAAACAGGAGATGGGAAAAAACACTGCACTAAGACAAAAAATACCATACACCCTATTGCTGGGGCAAATGCCGAACGTAACACGCGATTACCAGCAGCCCTATGAATCCAGAGGTTCACTGCACCACCAGCTGCAGCCAGCAGGTGAATCGTGCAGCACCATGGACAAAACGCTTTCAAAATAAAAATTTGTACAACGCCAAACCAGACTGCGGCCAGAATAATAAGCCAGCTAACTAGCAATCCTACTCGCTGCAATAAGACCTGCTTACCAGCAAACAAAGTACATGCAACAAGCAACAAATAGAGTGAGACACCCGGTATCAAAACAGAGACCCCCAACACTGATGACCACGAACTGTTGATAACCTCGTAGCAGCTGGCACCAGCAGAACAACCCACTGGAGAAGCCTCACTCATACCGCTGAAGAAAAGATACCCAGCGGCAACCGATGCCGATGCCAAAAGGCAAATAATCAATAGGTGGTATTTAAGTGAACTCATAGGAAAAGTGTAATTTATGCAAGTGATTAAGCAGCATACTTGGTTGCCCAGATTCCTATATGTATTCCAGCTTCTGTGCGATTGCGAAAAAATCCATGGCTAGAGCAAGCGAAACGTGTAACACCACCGCACCCCAGATCGATTTTGTACGTGCTGCTATCCAACAAAAAATAATTCCGCCTACAATGGCAAACAACGTCTCAGGAACGGGCTTACCAAAATGCAGCATACAATAAGGAACCATGGAAATAAAAAACGAGGCATCGCCAAATTTTGGTTTGAGAGAGAAAAGTAAATATCCACGGAAAAAGAACTCCAAAGCAAAAAAGCGAACGCAACGTCCCGCCCAAAACATGGCATAAAACAGCGGCTCTTCCTGAAAATATTGGTAATAAGGATAGATCTTCAGAAACGACGGTCTGAATGATGCAAAATATGCCATGATAATGACAATGACAAGCATCGCGCCATAGATCCAGAGGTGCCCATAGCTCGATGGCAGCCGGACACCGTAGTCTCTGAGCTTTTCTCCACGAAGATAAATGAAAAGCCATGGCACCATCAAATACACGCCCACACCGGCAAGAATCCAATACAGCATGCCATAAAAAGATAGCGCCGCTGCCTCCTTGTGCTGAGCCATTTGCTCAGGAAAATACTCCATCGCATGGTTCGACTTACCAAAGTAGTAGATGGCCACCATCGCGAGGGCTGTATAGGTCAACGAAACCCATGTCCGGAAATCTACATCTGGCCATTGAAGCGATTTTATCATACTGTGGACTTTTTCAGGCTATGCATCATCCAAATGAGCGTTGTTAAATTGTCGACGTCCTATTCTCTTTACTTTTGCAGTTAATACCAGACGCAAGAAACAAATAGCCCCAGTTTTTACAGCTTATGAAGCATGACATTCCATCTAGATTACACTCCGGAGATACTCAAAACTCAATTTAGTACACGAGTGTATGCTACTATTTCGACTGGGCTGCGGAAGCTGGCGCTTTGCTGGCATCGGCTGGATCCGGCTGTGGTGAATTGCTTTTATCAGCACCTCCACCATTCATCTCGCTGAACTTGGACGAGAACCGATTAAGAGCCAGAATAACGGCTATTTTGGCTGGCTCATTTTTACCAAGGCGGGCAAGTGCATCCTGTCTTGCTTTGATTAATCGTTCACTCGACGGCTCAACGATGCTTGTAATCTCCTTTGCTACAGTCGCATTGGTTTTGAGCTTGCTGTTTTCCCGGTAAAGAGATGCCAGATTCTCGGACGCAGCACCAATAACGAGGGCATTGGCTTGAGCCGACTCGTAGTCATTCACCGCATCTAAGGCATCAGACACCCTGTCGAGCTGCATCGCTACCTTTTGTGCCATTGCAAGACCTGGATCCTCATCGTACTGTTTACTACAATTCGCAGCAACTAACAAACAAATGAGGACTACAAGAGAGGACGCTAAAAACCGTGAGTATTTCATAGGCAGGTTTATGAATACACTTGCCTATAGTTTACAACTCAAAAGAAACCATTCGCACAATTAAACTAACTACGATGAATAACTAGGAGATATCCCGATAGGAGAAGCGCCAATTCAAATTCGGTGATTACAAGTATGGTCTAATGTTAGAGACATGCACTTCAGCAGAAGATACCAACTTACCGACGACGTCTCATGATTAGCCCCGCTGCACCAAGAACTAAAAGCATACTGCTGGATGGCTCAGGTATAGGCTCAGTAATGATTCTGAATGTATTGTAATCTGATGAAGATGCAGCAGTTGTTATCGAGCTACTGTTATTGCTTGTATACGAGAATGTAATATCACCTGAAGTGGGATCAGGAACTCCGCCCACGAATGAAACATTAGTACTAAAAAATAAATCATCAGTGATCATATCCAAACGAGCGATTCTCATTGTTGGATCACTCAGCTCGATATTGCTTAGTATTACCTCGAGGGACGTAATGGCGAACCTCTGCTTCATGGGGCTAAAGGTGATCAAATCTCCTTGAATATCTACAAAAGCACCAGCTACAACAAGACCAGCAGTACCTCCTACGTCGTCAGTGTATGTCAATTCAGCGACATCCAGTACATTTGCATTGTCAGGTGTTCTTATTGTGTCATCAACGGCAACTCCAAAAGTCTCATAAACGCGGTTCACAGTTATCAGCTGACCAGTGTTGTCAAAGTCCAGATATTTTACTTCCTCGAAGATATCTAATTTCATCACTGCACCAGATACCGATTGAGCAGACAATACAGGAACAAGCGCCATCCCAATGATTAAAGGATGTACAACATATTTTGTTAACATAAATTAGATTGTATCAATTTTCATTTAACAGTCAAATGAAAATGCTCTAGATCAGTTTCAAATATAATACTAGTTGGTGAAACCCGATTTGTAAAAAAATAACAAACTCTATCAATGGTATCCTCTGATCCTAGTCAATACCTGCTGATTTGAAATTCAATAGACCCCGTTAAAAGATACTCAATCTTAGAAGCGCCTACTTACCGTTTGTGAAGCAATTGTAATGATAATTATAGCAATGCTCCAGGCAGAGAAAACTTAGTTCAAATAAGAACTAGTTTTAACATATCACACAATAGCTAGAATTACGCTCTGCACCAGATGTTTCCTATACAGATATCGTAAAGTAAAAAGAAAAACGGCTGCTGAGCATTGAGCTCAACAGCCGCTTGTGTGCTAAATTTTAATAGCAGTTTATTAGTTGCGGTCTGCCTCGCTGTTGATGATCGTCTCAGCTGTGCCGAACGATGAATCGTAGTCGTGTCTGTATGAACCTGTGACACCACCAGCGATAGTTCCAGCGATAAGATAAACTGGTGCTGCAACTGGGTCAGCAAGGTCATCAGTAGCTGGAGAAACATCAAGAGATACGTTCAAGTCAAGGACGTCCAACAAAGCTTGGAGAGTAGCATCGTTGATGTAGTTTGCGGCATCACCACCAGCGGCTAAAGCGTCAGCTTGAGCTTTGCTGATAGCAAACTGCACTGTGCAGATTTCACCACCATTGTTGATCTGAACGGAGATACCATAGTTAGCAGCACCGATATTTGCCTCGTAGGTCTGTGAAGCATCAAGTGCTTCAATCTCTACAGGTAATCCAGCTACATCTTCATAGATGGTTACTGATACAACATTAGCATTGCCACCGTTGGGAAGTCCAATCGTGCGACCCGCTGCGTTAGGCACGTCAGCTACAACGTTAGGTGTTTGCTGGTTGAAAGCTACATCAACTGGAGCAGATGCAGCGAAACGACCAGTGATAGAACGCTGATCAGAAGCCAATGGCGTGAATGTGAGATTACTCAGGATGAGAACTCCAGCATTGTTTGTTCCTGCGTAAACATTAGCGATTGCCCATGTGGATGGACCACCGGAAGTGTCGATACCTTCAACATAACCTTCTTCAGTCGCTTGACCGAAAACAATAAGGTCAGCACCACCACGAATGTCGAGGTCGGCTTGACCGTTTGCGGTTGTGTCAGTTGCGCTAGTCACGTCAACAGAATCGAAGTCAATCTCGAGCTCTTCGCCAGCTTGGAAAGCTGCACCAAGGCAGGCACCTGCATTGTTGTCGAAAGTAAGCTTGAGTGAAGTTACTGGGAATTCAGCAAGTGGAACTGGGCCAATTGCCTTATCACCGATTGCATCGTTGATTGCGTCGGCAACACCAGTGTCTTGCACTACTGTTACATCGTCGCCGCCGTCGTCGTCACAGGAAACCAGCATTGCAGAACTCGCAAGGGCGGCTCCGAACGTGAGAATTCTGTTCATGTTCTTTTTCATGTCGTATTTCATGTCGTTTTTCGTTTTTTTAATTGTGGTTGTTCCGTGAACGAGTTGAGAGTTTACCGTCCCGGCACGAGTTGTTATATGGGCATCCATGATCTTTTCAAGACTTTTTTCGCCATTTCGTCATATTTTTTTTAATGCAGATGTTTACCCCACCCCAACAATGCAACCCGCTAAAAATAAGCGACTTGAGAATAAAAATCATGTGTGTAACAACCCAGAACAACCTAACAAAAGCGCTTATTTGGTGTCATATTTGTTTTTTCTAGCAGCAGTTCCGCATAAAAGCGTCACAGCAACGCTTTCCAGACAATGACTAGACGCATACGCCAAACCGCTTGTTATCTGCTAGCCTTTCATGGCTATGTTTGCGCTGCACCTGCACCAGACCTGGAGATCCTCTTTATGGATGCCAAAATGTGGAGCCAACCCGTGAGCGAAGTTCTGGACAGACGCAGCCACCTTGGCTTCCGCTGGCTCTCAAAAGCAAAAAATGACGCGCGATCCATGCGCAAGGGTCTGAAACTATGGAATCAGCCTGTGGGAGAAACGATTCTACGCAGCCGCGAGGGAAAGCTGCATTCGTTTGAAATCTCCATATATAACCGGGGTGACATGGGCGGCATCAGCCCAGAAGCCCATAAGGAACTGAGCCAAAAATGGCAGACTCTTCTCCAGACCAAAACGGGTAAGGAAGGAGAGAAGATGAACCGCACCCAGAAGGGCAGCGTTGTTTCTGCTGACCGCTGGCTCTGGGAATGCCCCGGCGCTTATATAGCCCTCACCGAGAGCAGCACAGGGCATGGCTCAAAAAAACAAGCTGAGTTCCTCAAGCTGACATTGGTATCCGTAGAGTTCGGCAAAGAGATGTTCGAGGCTCGGGGCGGCATTACGAAGCTCATGACCAAACGCGGCGAGTTGAAAGACTTCGTGAAAAATAACAAGAATGGCGATGTCGTTATTTCAAGCGTGCCTATGGTCGACCAAGGAAGAAAAGGATACTGCGCCGTAGCAAGTGCCGAGCGGGTTTTCCGATACTACGGACTGCAGATCGATCAGCATGCTATGGCACAGATTGCGCAAAGCAGTGCCCAAGGTGGCACCAATCCAAGCAAGATGGTGGAGGCATTAAAGAAAGTAGCTGGCAGAACCAAGACACGACTCTATCAGCACTACGAGATCGATAGGCGCGAAGCAGAGTCAACTATCAAGGCATACAACCGCCTCGCCAAGAAAACAGATCAGCGAGTATTACCCGAGAACATCTTCTATCAGCAGTTCCTTGCTGCGGCACATACAGAGACATTGAAGACCGTGCGAGCGAAAGGCTCTACTTTTAACCGATTCAAAAAAAACGTGAGAGACAAGATCGACGAAGGCATCCCCCTGCTCTGGGCACTACAAGTAGGTGTCATTAAGGAGCGAGGCATCCCCCAAGCCGGCGGTGGCCACATGCGCCTCATCATAGGCTACAACGAAAAAACCGATCAGATCATCTACACGGACTCATGGGGGGCAGGTCACGAGTTTAAAAAGATGACTTTCCCTGAAGCATTCACTGCCACGATGAATCTGATGACGATCAAGCCATCGCAATAACAAAGCATCGCTTGTTATCCCCGCCACTGGGCGAGCTGCTCTGGAAATGGGCACTTCTCACAGTCGCTGACGTCTTGCAGGCAGAAATCCTGATAGATCTGCAATAGCGCTTGATGCTGCCATGCCTTTCGAAGATAAGTTGTTCTTCTATCTGTGGAGCCAAACAATCTTACTGAAGCTTTGTCTACTTTCTCACTGAGTGCTGGCGCTCTAAGATTCAGGTAATACTCCCACGCCGATTGATTACCGTCTGCCAGTCGAGCAGGAATCAGATGATTGATCTGGAGGTCTTGAAGCCTATCTTTGCCCATCAGTGCCAGAGCCCGATCGCTGCGCTTGGACTTCACTGTGTAGTGATGACTCCAGTAGGAATGACTCAAATCACGGAAAAAATCAGCCGTTTCCTCAATGCTTCTGCACGCTTTACGGAATGTTTTCCAATGACGGGCAATCTGCGCTAGGCACGCTACACGACGCTGCGGATGATTCACGGGCCGGATTCCGGATAGCTTCCACGGGATCGATCGGTCGCGTGATGGTTCATAGTCGTCACGGAGTCTCCACCAGGCCTCCCACATATCTCGCAGATAGCCGCGACTATCATCCTGCGCGTCGTCATGATTTTTAGCTGTTAGAAAACCTGCCGCGCCAAACAAAATAGCCTCGCACACATCCATCTCATTCTTAAGTTCCGATATTGGTAGACGCTGGGCAAGCAAGGTCATGGCAAGTTTGTTAGGCCGATACCCAAGCGTCTCCGCAACCGCTTGCCAGAGCCACTCCTGCTCGCCAAGAGCGTCAATTGTCTTGGCTCTGCGTGAAGCCTTGAGACTAACCCGACGTTTCACAGCCTCTAACATCAGAGCATTCACATTACCGTCGTGCATGTCTGCAAGCGGTCGAAAACATCTACCGGGATGCGCAGCCGCCTGGTGCACGACGGGAATCTGCAAGGCCTCACACAACACATCATTTGACACCACAACTTGAGGCACGGATCGATTACTCACCGTGCGCGTGAAACGCTGCTTGCCATCCCGAACAAATACAACATGCAGAATAACGGCATCGAAATCCGGATTTGTGGAATGACCATGGCTTTCCCAATCCGCGACTGAATGCTCAAGCTCCAGTGGTCCATGATGAAGCTCCCCATCGATTTCAACGGCTGTGTTCAAAAAATCCGGGCCAGCACCGTGGTTCCAATGACCAAACTGCACAACGCTCACCTTTTTACCGTCCACCGTTTCGAACTCACGCCCCATCTGCCCTGCAAACCAGAGGGCCTGCAGATGCATTTCACCCGGGAGAGTCAGCGCCGATTGCTCTGAGACAGCTCCTTGGTTTCCCCTCACTTCCTGCAGCAGCTCTTCATAAGCACACATGAAGTGAGTAATATCAGTCAGAGTTTTTATTTCCAACGCCCGAATTAGAAAAACAGCGCAAAAAACAAACAAAGACCCGAAGCTTCTCGATTTACAGATTGCGTGTTGCGATTATTTAAGTAATCCTAAAGATCTCCCTGTCCCACCCTCATGAGATCTGGAAAACGAACAAACTTGCGACGCCGCGGCAGAACCCGCACGCGCAATAGCCGACGTGCCGGGCGCCCGACGCTGCGTGAAGCATTTCACAATGCCAACGTGCGTGCCAAGCAGCGCGCTAACCGCCGCATGGGAAAACGCCGTGGTCTCACTTCGGTCAGAGCGGCGATTGAGGGCACCGTATCAGACGACGTCATCCACCTGGGAATTTTCCAGCGCATGGCACGCTGGCTGATCGCGCTGGCACTGCTGCCGCTCTGTATAGTTACCACACGCGCCCTTTTCCTGGTGGATGCCGATGGCGGTACCTTCTGGATGGATCTCCTGCGCACCCAGCAGTTCATTTACTTTGCCGTGGGCATGTTCTGGATGGCCGGATGGTTCTTCACCGGCATTGGTGAACGGTTTTTCCTTTATCTCTACGTGCTAGGTCACGAGCTGACCCACGCGATTTTTGTCTATGCCTGCCTGGGCAAGGTCGGCGGCATCCATGTCACTGCCGATGGTGGTTACGTCATGACCAGTAAGACCAACATGCTCATCGCGCTTTCGCCTTACTTCGTTCCGTTCTGGTCAGTGGTGGTACTGTTAGTCTCCACATTGCTAGAAATGACCACCAACATCCCCCATCACAACAAAGCACTCTATTTCCTAATTGGTGCCACCTGGGCATTTCACCTGCAGTGGACATTGTGGATGATTCCACGTGATCAGCCCGACTTGAAGGAAAACGGCGTGTTTTTCTCGCTGGTGGTGATCTACCTAGCCAATGTGCTTGTGCTATCGGTGATCCTCTGCCTCGCGCCAGGTAACCTAACCTGGCATCATTGGATCAACGAATTCATGGATAGCTGGGTGTATTTGAAGAATTTTTTAGGAAAAGCTGTCAATTTAGCCTTATAAATCAATGGGTTTGGTTAAATATTAAAAATAGTTAAAGTTTTTTCTTGTCTATTCCCAATTTTTTGGGATACTACGCCCATCGCTTAGCAATAAGCGGTATTTGGGGGGGAACAGCTCCGTCAGCATAGTCTTCGGACGAAGTTGGCGGGGCTGTCATTTTTTACCCTTAGACGTAGAAGCGGTTGCAATCGCTTCATTCATCATCATCACCCGGAACGGGCGGAAGCAGATCCTCACGTAGCAGCAGGCGCTCAACCGAAAGATCATCAAGAAGATCCTCTGGCGTCTGCTGAATCACCCCAGCGAATGGCGTGATACGATCCACCTCGGCAATCGCTGCATGCACCATCGAGGAGACAATATCCGCATCATACTTATCACGCTCAAAGAGATTGGTGGTCCGAAACATGATCTGCTCGCGGTCGAGATCATACTCGAGGCTGCCGAGCGTTAGTTTTTTGTTAGCACGCGCAAGAAGTTCCAGCACCACATATTCCTGCTCTGGTTCCAGTTCAAGTGGAGCCTCCCCTACCACCGACAGTGCATTAAGCTGTGGAAATGCCTGCGCGTGCAGATGCACGTGCGTGTGATAGGCTTCGAAGGCGGTTCGGATCACGTCCTGACCCTCAAGCTGCTCAAACTGCCAGCCTTGCTGACCAAAAGCTTCCATCACGGATTGGATCTGAATCGATGTCGGGCGCATGTGGGGTGAGTTCTAAGCACTAAATCCTAAATTCCAATCCCTAAAGATCGCCATCTTGTTTTTCAAGCACTCCCAGCACCGCCTCTTCAAGAAGGTGACGCCTTGCCTCGGGAATAGGTTTCAGCGATGCGATGACACCGCTCTTTTTTTCCTCGGTAAAGTGCAGCACCAGGTTTTTTGCATCAGGCGTGAACTCGGCATCCGCCACTTGTGACCAATAGATGACCTGCAGGTTCTCCTTGGCTTTGAAAAACGGAAAGATCTCCACGCCCAGCGGACTCAGGATGATGTAGGCGTGCCTCGTGCAGCGCAGGCCGAGCCGAATCAGCGTGTAACATAATAACAGCCCCGGAAGGCATAGCCACCACCAGCCATCTAGCACTGGATCATCCATGCCCCAGTCCTGGGTCGATAAGATAAACACCGCAACGGTCGCAGTAAAAACCAGAACCGAAAGAGCGAAGAACAGCGGCGCTTGTGCCGCCCGTGTGAAGCGTAGCTCCTTCTCAGGCTCAGCGATCGACTTAGGCCCGCGCGGGATCACGGCGTCCTTCACCTTGTCCTTAATCGTTTTGTCTTCCTCCTCC
>JBGCEU010000087.1:0-9084 GCA_045106535.1 Akkermansiaceae bacterium
GCCGCTCTATCAGCTCACTGAAAACGAGTTTTCTATCATCGCCAATACCATGATCGGTGTCTTCGATCAGGTGTCCATGTGGCGGCATAATTTCCAACCGGGATACGAAATCGTGGCACTCGTCGGTCACCAGAAAGGGCAGGCCTTGCCCGCGAGCGACATTGATAGCCACGCCGATAAACTCTTCGCCGTGCAAGGCAAAAGCCACCACGATCTCATGCGTCTCAATTTACCTCTGAATCCACAAACCATTTTGCTTTTCTACGGCGGCAACCTCACCGCAGCTCGTGAGCTTTTTAAAGACTACCCGATTAATACCGACGACCGACCCATCATCGAATACCAGGCACCGCGCAGCTACCGTAGCCAGTCGGGCGATACGCCATGGTTCACCGGCGAGCCGTTTGCCGACCTTGTCGATAAGGTGCAAGCTATCTGCCCGCCTTCCAACGACCCTCTGCTGGAGAACCGCAGTGCGAAAAACCGCCGACTTCCGCTCGCTGGCAGCGCTTTCCACCGTGCCCGCATCGCGCAGGTGAAGCAAGATGATGGAGTCGCTCAGAAATTTTGGAGTCAGTTCGTAAAGGAGTGGTCGGGCGAGTAAGAAATCACCTTCACTTTTCCTGATGAAAATCTCTTCGGGATTTCCCCGATGTCATGCCGTAGCTCTCTCGATAGCTCGTTTGCAGATACTGCGGGTAAGAAAAACCCGTCATCTCAGCAATCGTCTCGATGGTGGAATCCGTTTGTCCTCAGATCGAAAGTCTGCGCGTTTCAAACTCGCAGCTCTATAGGCGAACTGCGTCTACGAACTCCGCACCCAGGGGTTGAAATCAGACTTGGAACAATGTCTGGAACACCCGCACGTCTGGTATATTCTGAATCGGATACCTAAGAAGTAAGGTAGAGCGGGTAAATGGCTCTGAAATAGAAATGTGATTTTTTTGAATCCAAATGTGTTCACTGGGCGAAGACCGATAATGACAGGCATTGGAAAAAGCCAATTGCCATCCAACAAAAAACCACAACTCGTCATCACCATGAAATACAATTGGAAATACTCATCACTTAGTCTTTTGCTCCCAATGCTGCTCGCGTCTTCCGTAGGAGCCGAACCAATGAGCATCAACATGCCCAAGGGCAACAAAACCGTGCCTCAGTCGTCAGCCATCACAGAGAAGCAATTGGTGCAAGTCGCCCTGCTGCTCGATACCAGTGGGTCAATGAAGGGCCTGATTGATCAGGCTCGTTGCCAACTTTGGAACGTTGTTTCAGAACTCAGCCGGGCTGAGCGCAAGGGAACTCCGGTAGCGTTGCATATCGGAGTCTACCAATACGGAGCCGGAAGTATCCCTTCCAGTCAGGGTTACTTGCGACAAGTGCTGGGTTTCACCGATAACCTCGATGATGTTTCCGCAGCTTTGTTTTCGTTGCAGACGAAAGGTGATAAAGAACACTGCGGACAGGTCATTGGCGCTGCCCTGAATGATCTGGAGTGGAGCAAGAGTCCAGATGTATACAAGGCGATCTTTATTGCTGGCAACGAGTCCTTTGACCAAGGGCCAGTATCATACGGAGAATTGCTTTCGCATCTCAGTTCAAAGTCGATTACCGTGAACACGATCTATTGCGGCAATAAAAAGGAAGCCGACCAATGGAATTCTGCCGCAGGGCTTGCTGGCGGTCTGTTTGCTAGGATCGACCACAACCATCACTTGCCGGAGATGGAAACTCCCTATGATCAAGAAATGCGTTTACTGAATCAGAAGATGAATGAATCCTTCGTCTGGTATGGTGCCGGTTCGCAAGAAGCTGCAAAAAAACAACGGATGCAGGACACGAACGCACAAAAGCTGTCCGATCATGCCTTTGCCGCTCGCATGTCTGCCAAGATTGGTCATCTCTATCACCATGTGCATCACGATCTGGTGGATGCCATTGCGCATGGAAAAGTAGATGTCGCAAAAATGCCCAAAGACCAGATGCCCGAGATGCTCCAAAATCTATCTCCCGCAGAACGAGTTAAGTATATAGAGAAGAAGGCACGTCAGCGCCAAACCGTAAGAAGACAGATGGCCGATGTGATTACTAAGAGGCATGGCTTTTTGGAATCGAAGATGAGCCAGTCACAGAAAAACCCCACCGACGGTGCCCTCATGCTGGGCGATGCGCTAGTGAAGGCCATTCGTGAGCAGGCCGAAGTCAAGGGATACGTGTTTGCCAAATAATCAGCAGGAATCTCAATGATGCCTTACTCCTCGATCATCGGGGGGTAAGTTTTTTTTTGGGCTAGGAGCGCCCTTGAGCATAGTTCTGAAACGGATTGCAAATTGGTAGCTATGACGTAGTTGAGCTTTACCTCTCAGAACTTGCGAATAAGACTCGTCTTAGTTCCAAGTATTTATCCTATGAAAACGATCCGATTTCTAACATTTTTATTCTTCTGTGCGACACTGAATATTTTTGCCGCCGACGCCTACGTTAAGACGATCCCACTCTGGCCGGGCACGCCTCCGGGAGCCAAGGAAGGTGATGCAGAGAAATCGCAAGCTATTGCCAAAGCCATCAAGCAGGGAAAACAACAGCCTGTTAGTAAGAACCGCAGGGATATTCGCGTGCCGATTATTGATGTCTATTTGCCGGAAAAAGTAAAGAACACGGGCGTCGCGATGGTGATCTATTGCGGCGGCGGCTATGGTGCTGTTTGTATTGGGTCGGAAGGCCTGTCCGTAAAAAAATTCCTCAACGACAACGGCATCGCGGTCTTTATGGTCAGCTATCGCTGCAGTCCGTTTAAGCACCCTGTGCCGCTGTGGGATGCGCAGCGTGCCTTGCGGATTGTTAGGAGTCGCGCCAAGGAATTCGGAATCGAGCCTAACAAAATAGGAGCCATGGGGTTCTCTGCCGGCGGCCATGAGACAGCCACGCTGAGTGTGCACTACAACGAGCCGTTCGGATACAATCCGATCGATGCCATCGACAAAGTCAGCGCACGCCCCGATTTCAGCTGCCTGATCTACCCCGTCATTTCCATGAGGAAAGAACTAACCCATGGAGGTAGCCGCCGGAATTTACTCGGTAACTCTCCTTCGGATGATCTGGTTGCCAAGCTATCCAACGACGAGCAGGTCAACAAAAACACGCCACCCGCATTCTTAGCTCACGGCACCGCTGACAATGCCGTCAAACCCGAAAACTCAAAACGCTATCATGAGGCTTGCAAAAAACACGGTGTCGCAACCAAGCTCGTCCTCGTCAAAGGCGGCAAGCACGGACCAGCCATGCTCAACGGCAAGCCATCTATCAATAGCACTAAGGACGAGTATATCGACTCTATGCTACAGTGGATTAAAGAGGTCACTGCGTCAGAGAAATCATCCAGTGATTAAAGAGTTCTGATAATCAAGTTTTTAAAACGGGTGCTTTTTTCAAAAAAAAAGCTTGGCGTGGTGAACCGATCTACATAGTCTGTCAATGTAACTGAAAGATTAATTGTTTTCAGGTTCTTTCTACCCCACCAAATAAGCACATGAAAAACACACTAATTATAGCCCCCATCGCACTGATGTCGCTTGGATCCGTCCAAGGAGCAGCTGTCGTTTATGAAGGGTTTGACTACAACGGATCGATCGCGTCCGGTGGCAACATCGCCGGCGCCAATGGTGGCACCGGCTTCTCCGGCGCCTGGGTCAACACTCGGAACAGTCCCGATTATGTCGAGCCTGGTAACACAGCAGGAACGCTGACAGTTGTTGGCGGCAAAGCTCAAGGTGGTGCCTGGTCCGGTATCGCCCGTCCTGTAGTCGGCACACTATCGAGTTTGCTCACCGACACCTCCACTCTGTGGTTCAGCCTAATTATGGATTTAGAGGGCCAGAACCAATCCAACGCCGACATCAACGTCGCCCTGACCAACGCAGCCAAGTTCAATTCCGGCACGTTCGGTTCTCGCGAGAACCTCGACGGAGCGACCAACGAAGGCATCGGTGTCACTCACTCAGGAGGCAACATCCGTGCAGTCTACTGGGACAATGCAGGCGGCAGGACTGAGTCCGGCGCGACATCCCTTAGTATCGGCGGTGCCAATCCCGCAAGCGCACTGGTTGTCGGCAAGATTGAGTGGGGAGCAGCCACCGAGACGATCACGCTTTACGCACCGGATGCAGCTTTAAATCTTGGCACAGCGATTACATCACTGACAACCGCTGGTAACCTCAGCCAGGCGGGCTTCAACAACCTTGCCATCCAGTTCAAGGATCAATCGCGGGTCGACGAACTCCGTTTCGGCGCGACTTCGGATGATGTGCTGGGTATCCCAGAGCCATCCTCTACGGCACTTCTTGGTCTTGGCGGACTCGCTCTGATTCTACGTCGCCGTAAGTAATCCGGCTACGGAAAGTCATTAACCATTTCAACCCCACTCCCCATCATCGGGGACGTGGGGTTTTTTCTAATCCATTGAATATCGTTGGTTCGAGTCCTTAAATAAAACACTCGGATTCTATCGTTACTTCAGCCCAGCTAGCCAAGCAGCCTTCATTTCCATACAACCACTTCTGATGACACCTATTCACCGTCTTCTTTCCTCGCTGATCATGTTACTGCTCAGTCTCTTTCTATCTTCAGAACAGCTCCCTGCCGATCAAGCGGGTGACAGCCCTGTTAAAATTTTTATCATGGTAGGGCAGTCGAATATGTTAGGCCATGGGAACATGGCTCCGGCGACTACTGAGGGGACTCTGGAATACATCGTGGTGCCCGCTAATGACCCAGGTGGCGACTACCAATTCCTAGTTAACGGTGCCGCGTGGGCGGTGCGTGACGATGTCTGGATCCGCGACCAGAACGGAGCCTTGGGTGGTCTAACAGCAGGCTATGGAGCAAATTCCGGAACAGTTGGGCCAGAGCTGGGCTTTGGGCATCACGCTGGCGACCTCTACGATAAGCAGATCATCATCGTGAAGGCGGCATGGGGCGGCAAGGATCTGGCAAACGATTTTCGACCCCCGAGTTCTGGAGGCACGACCGGATTTTATTACCACGAAATACTCCGCCTAGTGAATGAGATGCTCGATGACCTTAACCTAAACTCCAGCACGTACTTTCCCGACTACGATACCGCTGGCGGCTTTGAGATTGCCGGATTTTGTTGGCATCAGGGATATAATGATCGGATTGATGTTGGTCGCAGCGCAGAGTATCAAGTCAACATGGCGAATTTCATTAAGGACATACGTAGTAGCGAGCATGGTCTCGGTGTCCCGAATTTGCCTTTTGTTATCGCCACTACTGGTATGGGGGGAGACCCGACTTATACAGTTGTTGAACAGGCTCAGTTAGCCATGGCGGATGCTGTGACTTATCCGGAGTTCGTCGGCAACGTGGCCGTCATCGATACGCGTATGCCCTATAACGGTTTGCAGTTCTGGTATCCTGTCGCCAACTCACCTGCGAATCAGGGCTACCATTGGAACCGAAATGCGAAGACTTACGTGAATATTGGTTTAGCGATGGGCGACGCCATGTCAACTCTCTCGCCTGCGCGTTGTCCGTCGCGCGTGCGCGCCAATACGAGTCCTAACGGAGTCACTCTAACATGGCAGAACGGTACGGAATTACCGACCAGTGTGCGCATACTCAGAAACTCAGTTGAAATTGCCTCTGCAGCACCGGTCAATCCCGCCAGTTTTACTGATACCGGCGCTACTCCGGGTGTTCTCGATTACGAGCTCCAGTTCACCATGCCAGGGGATCCTTGTGATCCGCTAATCGTTTCGTTCGACGCCGGCATTACTGGCCTGGAGGCTTACCGGAGCCCCGGAGGAATCGCTCTCACGTGGACTAATAATCTCGCCTACACTGCCATCGAACTACGTCGTAACGGTGTACTACTCGAGTCTGCCCTCTCTGGCACAGCGACGACCTACACCGATGCCACGCCTCCGGCCTCCGGCTTGGTTACCTATAGTGTGGTGCCCACCAACGGCAGTGCAGCGCCCACCGAAATACAGATTAACATGGACGGCCCACCGTCCGGTAACGCTGTGATCTATGAACCCTTTGATTATACCGTCGGCGGGCTTAACGGTCAGGGTGGATCCGAGGCAGGCCTAAGTGGAAATTGGTTCGCTAATTCCACCACGCTCGTGACCGCTGGTACGCTCAGCTACAACGGGCTGCCGGTGGGTGGAGCGAAACTTTCGGATTTCACGAACAGCCAGAACCGCTTTGGCGGATCACGCGATATCCTTCCCGCAGCATTGGCCGCCAATGGCCTTCTCGATGGAGGCGCGACACTTTGGTTCAGTTTTATCACGGGACTCCAAAACGATGCTAACAGGACAAATTCCAGGCTCGCCGTCGCCCTCTCCGCTGGTCCCTTCGGCAGCGGCAACGGTGACTTTTTTATCAGCGGTGGAACCGGTGTTGGTTTCTACATGGGCGCCGGAATACCCCGCGCCGCCTCCTTTCCCGCCAATAGCGGCGGAGCAATTCAGGCGACAAATAATACACCGCAATACCAGGTTGGTTCAAATGACCTGATCGTCGGTAAAATCACTTGGGGAGCCACTGCGGGAGACCTCGATACCATTGAGCTGTTCAAGCCGGATACTGATCTGGTACTTCCTGCTACTCCCATCTCAACGCTCACAACTACCGTCGATCAATCTACCTTCGACACCCTGACCTTCCGCCGCGGAGACAAGCCTGTTCTCGACGAGATCCGTTTCGGCATCAGCTACAACGACGTGATTGGCGCAGACTTGGTCGGCCCGCCCGATACTGAAGCTCCTAACCCCGACCCGCTCACTTGGGAAACTGTTCCCAAAGCTGCAGGAGACAGTCAGATTACCATGACCGCGACCACTGCCATGGATCCAGGTGGAGTAGAGTATTATTTCGAAGAAAGATCCGGTAATCCCGGAGGATCGGACAGTGGTTGGCAGAACAGTCCTACCTATACGGACACAGGGCTCAATTCCACAACCAGCTACTCCTACCGTGTCAAGGCACGTGACAAGTCGGCTAACGCCAATGAAACCGACTGGTCCTCGACCGAAGCTGCCACCACCACCACCCCAGATAACACGCCTCCGACTCCCGCACAGATGAGTTTTGCCTCGGCGCCTGTGGCTATTTCGACCACTGAAATCAGTATGGTTGCTGCCACTGCATCAGACCCGAGTGGCGTGGAATACTACTTCACTGAGACTAGCGGTAACCCTGGGGGGGATGACAGCGGCTGGCAGGACAGTCCAAACTACGTCGATACCGGACTAAGCCCAAGTACAGCTTATTCTTACACCGTGACGGCCCGAGATAAGTCGTCCGCCGCCAATGAGAACACAGTATCGGCAGAGGTTATCGCAACCACACCGGACTTGCCGAGTGGTCCGGGTGGAGCCCTGCTCTATGAACCGTTCGATTACGACACTGAAAATGTCAGTGGAAATAATGGTGGCACGGGCTTTGGAGCAGCGTGGAGTAATACCAGAGGTGGTCCCACTGTAAACGCGACGGGCAAAATATGGGGCGCGCTCACCACTGCAGGAGGGCACGCAAGAGGAAATGCTTGGAGCGGCTTGATCCGTCCGGTCGGTTCCACGCTGGCTGATGCTGGGTTGATGGCTAACGGTGTAACCTTGTGGTTTAGCGTCATTCTCGATCTTGACAGTCAGAACACATCCAACGCTGACATCAGCGTTGCCCTCGGAACAGATCAGTTCGTGTCCGGGACTTTTGGTGACCGCGAAAATCTTGTGGACGGCGAAGGTATTGGCGTTACCCACAGCGGTGGAACGGTCCAAGGAGTCTATTGGCAGGATAATGATGCCGATACGATAGCGGAGCGCAATGAGAACAACAGCTCTACCGTGATCAATGGTAGCGGTGGCAACTCCACTCGCGCTCTCATTGTCGGCAAGATCGAGTGGGGAGCCGGCAATGGAGACTCGGAAACGCTAACCCTTTACGCGCCGGATACTAACTTAACTCAAGGAACTCCGACCATGGCAGCTTGGGCCATTCCAGCCCTCAACCAATCGCTTTTTGATTCCCTAGCCATCCAGTTCAAGGACAATTCCCAGGTTGACGAAATCCGCTTCGGCGCGACTTACGAAGATGTCGTCGGTCTTGGAGGCACGACTGACTACGATGATTGGGCTGGCCTCTATGTCGGCGATCTTACCGACCCGACCGCCGATCTCGACGGTGACGGCATGAGTAATGAAGATGAACGCATCTGGGGTCTCGACCCCACCAGTGCCTCATCATTGAACCCGTATGCGGTTCCTCTAGCTGCGGACGGCACCTTCAGCTACACTCGGCGGGATACCTCACTCAGTAATCTGACTTACACGGTGTGGACTTCCCCGAATCTTCAACCGGGATCATGGGTTCAAGATACAGGTGCCAGCCAAAGCCCAGGCGACCCGGATGTGAACGATGTCGAAACTGTTGCTGTAACGCTCAGCGCCACAGCGATCGATGGCCGTTTGTTCGTGCGAATCCAGGCAGCGGAATGATCTGGGAAAAAGCTCTTCAATAGAGGGCGGTTAGGTAAGGCGCCACGGAAGCCATCCCCGAGCCTTCCACCACAGCACTTCTCGGCCTTGGAGGACTCGCTCTGATTCTGCGTCATCGTAAATAAAACGGTTTCTTCGTAGCATTTAATTTCAATCCACTCCCTGATAACGGGGGGTGGATTTTTTTGGCTCCTGCTTGCATTACTATACGATATATCTAAAGCTTCTGCGCTGCATGTTGCGGCCAACTCATCATGAAAATTAGAAATAACTTCGTCGGTTTGATTTTAACCACAGTGCTTTCCACCAGCACATCGCTTGTCGCGGATAGCGTCAGCTGGACCGGATCAATAAACAATTTGTGGGATACTACGAGTGCCAACTGGAGCGGTGATGATACCATTTATACGGACGGTGATGATGTTCTATTTGGAAATACGGTTTCTGGCGAAATCACTGGGATTGTCAGTAGGTCGCCAAATTTGACCACGGTAGATTCTAACAGTAAGATCACATTTGCGACTGGGGTTTTTGGAGATACCAAGCCGATTGGTGGTCC
>JBGCEU010000088.1:0-33833 GCA_045106535.1 Akkermansiaceae bacterium
TCACTTAGTTCTGGCTGACTCCAGCACGGAGAAAAATCCGGTCGTTGGTGGCACTTGCTGTTGCCGTGACGGTTGTCGTATTTTCAACCGTATTGGCTGAAAATGTGACGACTATTCCTCCACTAGGACCCTCACCGCTGCGATACCAGTTAGAGAGATCCGGCGACCACTCGTAGTAGTCTGTTAGGTCGTCGGGGGGTGATGTGTTGTGGGTATGTGTGAAGCTTGTTGTTAGGCCAGAGCTGAAAACATTTGCTAATCCGGAATTGAACTGCCCGGGGTGGGTGCCGAACCAGGCTTCGAGGCCGTTTTTCAGACCATCGCCGTCGGGGTCATCGGTGAACCCCTGGTCGGAGGGGTCAAGACCGAAGGCGGGGGTGGCCATGTAGGTTGTAAAATCGTTGATGATCGCGGCGGATCGGTTCAGGCGGACGTTATCAAAAAACGATTGGTTATGGCTCGTAGAAGGGTTGTTTCCTTCCACATAAATGAGGATTCCGATGTTGCCGGGGCGGATCAGGTCGCTGGCCTGAACGGTGTAACTGAAAGAAACGTCGGTGAAGGTGCCGTCGCCGGACTGGGTTCCTGTTGCTGGGTTGTTAGTGATCACGCCTGAGTTGGCGATGGTGTCGCTGGGGGTGATGCCATCGGCGAAGTTGGTGGCACTGTCGGTGAAGCCGAAGAATGTGCCCTCGTTCCAATCGAGAATACCGAGATTGCGCATGCCCAGTGAGATGGTGAGTGTTAGTTCGTCACCAGCGTGCAAGCTAGACCACGCGGTGTTGGTTGTATTTAATACACTAGCGCCGGTTTGAAGTGAAAGTGCCTGGGATTCTTGGCTGCCGCTGGCGGGGTATGGGTGCAACTCGGTGGTGGTGATATCTTTCCAGCCGACAGAAACAAGATTGTCGCTACCGCTTTGGCTGATCCATCCGGTTAGTTCACCGCCGAACGAACCACGGTCGGCAGCGCCAAAAGCACCAATTGAATCGGTGTTTTCATCAACCTCGAAGCTGGCGTTATGCATCTCAAATGGGTTAGTGGTTGCTGGGGCAGGGGTGGAAAATCCAGTGGTGTTCTGGTTCGAGCTTTTGTCGCGCGCCTGGACGCGGTAGCTATAGGTGTTGCTTGGGGCGAGACCAGTGTCGGTGTAGGTCGGGCTATCCTGCCAGCCACTGTCGTGACCTCCGGAGGTGGTGCAGTCGAAGTAATACTCTACTCCGCTGGCATCAGTGGCGGTGGCGGCGGTCATGGTGATTGAAGCTGAGTTCAGTGCGGTAGGCGCTGTGGTGAAGCTCATAGTGCTTGGTGTTGGCGGTGTGGTATCCGTGGACGGGACAGCACTTGCGCTGGTGGAGAAGGCGGTTTCAAATCCGAGGGAGTCCCGCGCCTTGACTTGGTAGCTGTAGGAAGCTCCCGTAGTCAGCCCGGTGTTGATCCAGCTGGCACTGGTGCTCCAATCGCGCACATTGTTGTTGGTGGTGTTTTTAAAATAATACTCCACTGGGCCGGAGATGTCGTTAGCCGTGGTGGCGGTCATGGTGATGGATGTCGCGTCGTAGGCAACCGGTGGTAATGAAAATGTCATTGGGTCGGGTGTGGGCGCGGTGACATCGGCTGAGAGCGGTATGAGTTGTGGGGTGAGGATTTTCTGACTGTTCGATTGGTCGGCTACTGATGTCCCATCGAGCTGGCCGTCTGAGTTACTGCCAGTACCCATGATCGTTCCATCGCTGTGTTTGATCATGGTGAAATGGTAGCCACAACTAACGATGGTGGGTGTGCCGGTGAGTCCTGTGAGTGCTTGCGGGGATGTGTAGGTGACTGCGGAGCTGTTTCCGCCACCACACTGCCCCTCGAAGTTGCGCCCCCAAAGAGAGACTTGGTTGGCTGAACCGATGCTGGCGGAGTGGAAATATCCAGCCGACACCGTGGTGATGCCACTCAGGCTGGGTACGGCCGTGGGTGTGGAAGTCGAGGTAGTGGTGCCGAGACCTAGCTGGCCGAAAGTGTTGTTACCCGTGGCGAGCACGGTGCCGTCGGTGAGCAGAATCAGTGCGTGCTGTCCACCCGCAGCTACAGCATCAGCGGCTGTGACACCGGTTATTTGCGTTGGGCTGAGCCGATCCGTGGTATCTCCGAGGCCGAGTTGGCCGTGGGTGTTGCGCCCCCATGCCCAGAGAGTATGGTCGCTTTTTACGACGAGGGAGAATCCATCGCCAGCATCCATTGCGGTGACTCCGGTGAGAACGATGGCGGGGGTGACGACATCCAGCAGACTGCCATTGCCGATTTGGCCGCTGCCATTGTGACCCCATGTGTATAGGTTTCCGGTGTCGGCATCGAGCGCGAGATAGTGGCGGTGACCGGCAGCGATGGCATCGATGCCACTCAGCCCTGCAACTTGTACCGGCGTTGACACGGGGTTGGGGGTGCCGTGCGCGGTGGTGTGTTGGATCGTGGACTCGCCAAGGAACCAGACGGTACCGTCGGACTTCAGGGCCAAGGTGCTGAAGCCGCCCGCTGCGACGTCGGTAATACCGCTCAGGCCAGTCAAAGTGGCGGGAGCACCTGTGGGGGTAGTGCCTAGTTGACCGTATGTCCCGTCGCCAAGTCCTTTAACCACTCCCTGATCCACATGGACGGCGTGGTAGCCGCCGCCGGAGAGATTGGCAGCGAGGGACTGAGGGGGAACCGTAAGGAGGAGGATGGTCGCGAGAATTTTTGAAAACGCGTGGGTGATTTTCATTTTACTGAGCGGAGGTTTTGAGTTGTGACGTGAGGGCATCGAGTTCGGTCACCTTCGAAGCGTAACGTGGGTCATTGGCGAGGTTGGTGCGCTGGTAGGGATCGACGGTCACATCGTAGAGCTGCTTCACATTCCCGTTGTTCGGGTAGCGTGTGTAGACGAAGTTTTCCGTCCGCACGCCTTCATTTTTGTAAACCCCGCCGCTCACCGCAGGGTGATCGTGAAAAAAGGAGATCCGCCAATCGGAGGGGAAGTTACCCGCCATGATCGGTTTCATCGAACGGCCCTGCATAGCGGAGGGGATGGTAGCTCCAGCATAGTCGAGAATGGTGGCTGGGATATCGATATTGAGCACTATTTGAGACACCCGCTTACCCTTTTGAGCCGAAGGTAGGCGGGGATCGACTATCACCATCGGCACGCGAATCGATTCCTCTTGGATATACCATTTTCCTGCCTGGCGGCGCTCGCCGAGGAAGAATCCATGGTCGGAACTGAGGATGATGATCGTGTTGTCAACCACGCTGTCGCTGTTATCGCCATCGTCATCCGGATCATCTAGTGCCGCGAGGATTCGACCGATCTGAACGTCCACCCCATGAATCAGGCGGTGGTGTTTCTTGATGTTGTCCTGATGCTTTTGCTCGGTGCCGAAGCGTGCGTTCCACCGGCTTGTTCCCTCGCCGGACTGAAAGATTGAAAAATTACCATCAAATTGGGCCTGTGTATCGGTCTTGGCGTGGGGGATTATCTCACTGGTATAGAGTAAGTCGTAAGCAGGATCGTTTTGGAAGGGGTTGCTGGATCCGTCCTGCACGTGAGGTGCTTTCCAGCTAATCTGTAGGCAGAAGGGCGCGGATGCCGTGTTCTTGACAGCATTAGCCGCATCACCGATGAACTCGATAGCGAGGTCTCCCATGAATCTTGAGATGTGTCGGCCGTTGGCGGATTCGCCGTCTATGGTCTGGTTAAAGTAGCTCCCTTGGCCGTTGTACCCTTTGTTAAAATCGTAGGTGCCGTAGAGCCCAGTAAAGCCGTTACCCAGCCCCTGCTTGCCGATGAAGCCCATGTAATAACCCGCATCGTCGAGCCGGTCAGGGTAGGAATCCGCCCATTTAGCGGCTGGGAGGTTCTGGTTGAAACCTGTGATCCCGTGGCGCTGCATGTGCTGGCCCGTGAAGACGCTGGCGCGACTCACCATGCAAATAGCAGTGGTGGTGAAGGCGTTCTCAAAAACCACTCCCTGCGTGGCGAGTGTATCCATATTTGGGGTGGTTATTATTTTATTCCCTGCGAAGCCCGCCGCATCCCAGCGCATGTCATCGAGAAAGAAAAAGAGGATGTTCGGAGTGCCCTGTGCCTGAATTGGCAAAATGAGAGAGAGCAGGATTGCAGCTGCGAGCGTCGCAATATGCGGAGTGGAGCTTCGGGCTTTTTGTTTCATGTTCAAATTTTGCTGGGTTGTCCTTAGTTCTTTAGATGCGAACGGCTCATCCATCCGGATGAGCCGTTGCCGTTGAAAATAGAATTTCTTTTTCTCCGTATTGGCTTACTTGCGGCGGCGCAGGATGAGCGCGAGTCCACCGAGACCGAGAAGGGCTGTGGAGGACGGCTCGGGAACTGCGGTCCCAGGGTTGTTGAAGAGAAACGAGATCTGCGATTGGTCGAGAACCTCGTCGTAGAGCTGGAAATCGTCGAGGAAGCCATTCGGGACACGGTCATTCCCCCCCGCCGTCAGGATGCTGTCGCCGAAGGTAATCGCACCGGTACCAGTGGCGATGGCCAAGGTGTTCGTGCTGGTGTTGAGATCGGTGCTACTGCCGTCGACGTACCAGGAAATATCGGCAAACGTCGCGTCATTCGGCACGGTCACCGCGATGAAGTGCCAGTTGCCGTCGTCGATCCCCGGGTTGGTGTTCTGCCCTGTGCCCTGCACTTCCACACGAAGCTCGGTGCTGGATGCCGCTTGTTCTTTGATGTCGAAGCGGGTGCCGTTGGCCGATTCGTCTCCAAATGAGACGAAGGTGCCCTCGACGTCCACGTTGGGGGAGTCGGCTCGCCACCAGAAGGTGACCGTCCGAGCATCGTTGGTCCACGAAAAGCTATTGCTGGTCGTCGCGCCGTCCCCAGGTCCCGACGTGGAGCCCGATCCAAGCATCTCAAGGGCACCGCTGCCGATCCGACCGGTTATAGTGGTGTTGATCTCCACGCGATTGCCGAGTGTGGCGGAATTGCTGCCCACTGAGTCAGGGGTCGATCCTGAGTTATCGACATCGAAGGTGTAATGTGCGAGGAGAGCGGCATTGGCAGGGTTGGCGGCAAGGCTAAATCCAGCGATGGCAAGGAGCCTCGGGATGTATTTTTTTGATTTCATGGTTATATGGGTTTGTAGTTGTATTTGTTAGATGTAGCTCCAAGGAAGACTATTGGTGACTATTCACACTATAAATCATCAGGGATCGGGAACGTTACCAAATTTCTTCATTTTTTTCCACTTTCGGTCGATGCCAACTAATATGGTTACGATATTCCGCTGCAATTTACCGGAGAGCCCTGCGAGGGTAGGTTGTGGCGAGTGAAGAAAACCGCCTCAATCTACGGGGTGTCCGTTGACCCTGCTGTCCACTTGAGGCGGACATGATCGAAAAACGACTGGTTGCGGGCGAGGTCTTTAGCACCAGAGCCAGAGCTTGAGATGAGGATGCCGATCATGCCTGGCCGTTGCAGGTCTGCGGGGCGCACGGTGTGGCTGAACGTGACCACCCTGAAGGTGCCGTCACCGGATTGATTTCCAGTGGCGGGATTATCCTCGATCAGCCCGGAGTGGGCCACTGTATCCGAGGTGTTCGGCGTGCCGGATGGAGAAAATCCGCCGTCGGTCAGTCCGAAGAAAGTTTTTTCGTTCCAGTTCAGTGACGGTTTTTCTGCTCTCATTCCCAGTAAAATACTGAGGGTGAGCTTGTCGCCAACGTTCAAGCTCGACCAGCGCGTGGTAGTGACATTCAGCACGCTTGCCCCGGTGATGAGTGATAATGCCTGGGGTTTCCGGCCAGAAACGGCAGGGGATGGATCAAGCTCCCCACTGCGGATACCCCTCCAGCCGACGTGAATTTGTTCGGCTCGACCACTTTGTGATGTCCAAGAATTTAATTCTCCGCCAAAATCCTGCCGTTCGCCGCTTGAAAAAAGGCCATTCGGATCGGTGTTTCGGTCGGCCTCAAAGCTGTGATTGGCAATCGGGATGGAAATTGTCTCTGGAAGAGCAGTGGTGAAGAGGTCAGTATTGAGGGGGATTTCATGGAGTTCGCTTTGGTGGTCAATACGGCGAGCTTGGCCTGCTGTGAGGGTTTGCTTTGCGCCGTCACGTTTGCCCGGTGTGATCTCGACTGACCCCTGGGTGACATGAATTTCATCATTTCCGTCTGGTTTTGATAATATTCCGAAGGTGGTACCGAGATCGACTATTTCGAATTCAGGTGTTTCTACGGTGAAACCGATGGCTGATTTTGGTACTGAGAACCACGCTGCTCCACGGGTAAGGAAGACCCTGTCTTGGGCTAGCAACTTAAGCTCACAAGGGGCTTTGACGACAAACTGCACACCCGATTCGAAGCGTCCCTCCAGCGTGCCCTCGCTTAGCCGGAGCCGAGAGCCTTCAAACAATACGTTTCCTATGGGTGCTTTTCCATCAGCAGAATGGGTGAGGGTCAAATTGGAGCCTGGGGTGACGCGTACGGTGGCGAGGGTGTCAGGTGTGGCGGGAGCCTTGATGATCCACATAACCACGGCAACGATGGCCAAAACAGCGGCAGCGGAGAGCATCGAAATCCGAATGGCACGGTTTCGTTGTTGGGCAAGCAGTTCTGTGACCGGAACAACAGGCAGCTGCTCGGCTTTTTTCTGGTAGGAAGCATGATGCTTGAGATCGCTATCCAGCCCCGCATAGCTCAAATAGAGTTCCATCGCTTCAGGGTTTTCCAAAAGCTCAGTTTCGAGTTCGGTAAACTGCTCCCCGGTCAGCTCGTCATCTAGGAGCTGCTGGATACGTATTTCTAGATCGGGCAGCTTCATGATGGTGTGTTGGCGAGTCCGTTTTCGACACATTTCCTGAGAATCGCACGGATGCGGTACAGGGAGATGCGTAGGCTTCCAGCGGTGGCTCCAGATGCCTCAGCAAGCCGTTCGAGCGAATTTCCTGGGGAGTAGCGCGCATCAATGATTTTGCGCTGTCCTTTATTGAGTTTTTCTAAACAACTCTCAAGGATGCTTAGTTTGCGTTCACGTGGTGAATTTCTAACCGAAGCATCTGCGATGTGATTGACAAGAGACTCGGAGAAAACCAGGCGCGTTTCGCGTTTTGCCCTGTCATACTGATGTTGAACCTGGATGCGTGCGATTTTGAATGCCCAGGCGTGGAAATTGGTACCTTCTTTGAAGTGGCTGCGCTTTTCCCAGAGAACCAGATTCGTATTCTGAAACACGTCATCGGCTATAGGGCTGTTGGGTAATAATGAGTGAATGAATGCGCGAAGATCGTCCTGATGGGCGAGTAACTGCGCGACGTAAGTTTGTTGCTCGTCCTTCTCTGCATCTCCCTGCCCATCTTCACTCATTATACTCATTAATCATTGAAAAGAAGAAACGTTACACGAATTCCGTGATTATTGTGGAGAGTGGGCACTCTTGTCCATTGTGGATGTGTGGCATGAGTTGCCGGGCGACAGGAGTGCCGCCCCTCCTTACTGCACAGGCTTGAGCTTGGTGATGAGGTAAGCGGTGGGGGACTTGTGTTTGACGTCTGGGGCACCGGGGTAAACGAGTTCGCATTCGACGCCAAGCTTGTGGCAGTGTTCCTGTAGTTTGACACCGAAGTTTGCGGTGTGGGTCGGGTCTTTTTGTTTTTTGCCGATGCCGGGTGTGTTTTTGAAGATCATGTAGACTGGAGGGTCACCTTTGCTGACTAACGCATAGGGGGAGTATTCTGCGATCCAAGGCAGGATTTTTTCGCGGTCGGCGAGGAACTGGGCGAAGTTTTTTTTACCGAAGGCATGGCCGCCGTAGCGGCTGTTGGGTGTCCACTCGACCATTTGCTTGGGGTCGAGAGTTGTCTGTGGGGCTGTGACGGCGGCGCAGAAAAGTCGGGATGATTCACGAGCCACAGGATCTTTGCTATTGGAGTCGGCGAGGTCGTCGTGATAGGCGAGCCATAGGCTGGAGCAGGCACCGGCGGAGCCACCTGCGGCACCGATGCGTGATTTATCGATATTCCACTCCTTGGCTTTACTGCGAACGAATTGCAGCGCACGCGCGGCATCGTGCAGGGGTGCTTTGACCGGAGGAGAGACATCTTGGGAGTGTCTCATTAAGCGGTAGTTGATGGCGACCACCGAGATGCCGGCATCGAGCAGTGCCTGTGCGTCAGCAAAGCGATTGACGCGTTCCTTGCTGCCGCCTGACCAACCGCCGCCGTGGATGACAAAGGCGAGTGGGGTGGGGGTGTTCGATTTGGCTTTCCAGAAATCGAGGGCGTGGCGTTCGTGTTTACCGTAGCGGACTTCGCTCAGCGTAGGCTCTGGCACTGAGGCGTCGTAGCTATCGGCTTTCTTTTTCTTGGGTGCAGTTTTCTCGGCAAATACTGCGGGAGTAAAAGCGATGACGCCGACGAGGAAGCAGGACGTGAGAGAGTGTGTTTTCATGGACGCATATTAGGGAGCGTGGACAATCTTGTCCACTATCAACCTATGTGGCGTATCTATGCATGAGTGGGCTGAGGTTGCCGGGCGACAGGGTTGTCGCCCCTCCTTTGCCTTTGGCGCTATGTAAACAGCTTTGTGATCGGTTTGCCTTCGCGGCCACTCATGCGGAATGGGCGCTTGGATGCCGAGTAGATGACTTTTTTGTGCTCGATACCGAGGGCATGCCCAATCGTAGCATTGAAGTCGGGTGCAGAGACCTTGTTTTCTGTAACGGTGCTGCCTGATTTATCGGTAGCGCCATAGACTTGTCCGCCTTTGATTCCGCCTCCCGCCATGAGGGTGGAGAATGCTTTTGGATAATGGTTCCTGCCAGCATTGCTGTTGATCTTGGGAGAGCGCCCAAACTCAGTGCCGAGCACAACGAGGGTGGTGTCGAGCAGTCCCTTGACCTCAAGATCCTTGAGCAGCGCGGCGAGTGCCTGATCGAGAGCTGGCATTTTGTTTTCCATCTCACCGGCGAAATCGTTGTGCCAGTCGAAACCGCCATATTCCACTTCTACGAAACGGACTCCACGCTCAACGAGACGGCGGGCTAACAGAACACCTTTGCCAAACCGGCTGGCGCCATAGAGCATGTGTGCATCTCTACCTTCTTGGCTGAGGTCAAATGCTTCAAGATCCTCAGACTTCATGAGCCTAACAGCGGCCTCAAATGCCTCGTTGTAATCTCGGACATGTTTTTGACCCTTGGAAAATTTCTCATCAAATTCGCGGTCGAGTTGTTTACGAAGATCAAGCTGTTTGTGAAATTGCTGGTCATCCGTATTACGTGCAGGCTGGCTATTGCGAAGTCCTGCCGTGGCGTCACCAATAGGCAAGGGGGCATACTTCGCCTCCATAAATCCGGCACCTGGGTGGGAGCTGCCGCAATTCACGGTGATGTAGTCCGGCATATCCTTTGTCGATTCTTCTTTGAGGCGATTTGTCCATGCTCCTGGCGACGGGTGGACGATGCTTGAGCGTGGTGCGTAGCCTGTGCGCATGTAATAACGTCCCTGAGAGTGAGCGCCTTGAGTGGATGTCATGGAGCGGATGAGAGCGACTTTATCCATGTGTTTTGCGAGTCCGGGAAGGCTGTGCCCGAGCTGAATGCCGTCGACATTCGTGCCGATCGCTTTGGTTTCACCGCGGATTTCAGAGCTCGCACTTGGTTTTGGGTCGAGTGTATCGAGGTGCGTCATGCCACCGGACATGAAGAGGTAAATGACGTTAGTGGCTTTGCCTCCGCCTGCTGCGATTACTTCGGGCGCAGCGGAAGCCTTTTGTGAGGAAAAGAAACTGGCTGCTGAGCCACCGATAGTTAGGCCAAAGCAAGTCTTAGCGGTCGTTGCGAGGAATCCGCGGCGAGAGAGTTCGTCGAGTTGATTATGGTTCATTGGAAAGTGGAATTAGGAATTAGGAAATGAGGGATTACTGGACAAAGAGAAAGCGCTTGGAATTGAGCATGGCCTTAGCGAGTGCCTGAATATCACGTGGCGACTTCATCATTGATTGATAACGCTGGCGCTCGGCTGTCGTAGGCATCGTTCCGTAAACAGAGAGGAATAGTGTTTCCAGTTTTTGCGCAGGGGAATCCGCATCACGTAAGCTACGAGCAAGCATTCCTTTGCCATCGGTCATGGAGCTGATTTCACGGCCATTCAGCAGTGTTAGAACCTGGGGGATTGATGCTTGTGTGTGAGATGCTTGAGGTGCCTCGCGGTCTGATGCTCCAAATTGGCGCATGAAGGTGCCGGGCTTAAATGGTGCCGGCTGCTCAGAGGAACGCATGTAGGCATTCCCTCGTGTGCGGAGATTACGCTGCATGACCATATTCATCATTTTGCCTTGCTCGCCCTCCATACTTTGTTTGTTAGCCTTACGTTTTAGTGAGACATATTTTTGCCGAAGCTCACGCTGTAGTTCCTGAGCTTTCTTTGTGTCTCCTTCGCCTTTTGCTTTGTCTATGGCCGTCCTGAGCTTTCGAGCGGCTATGCGGTCAGCGTAGAATTTTTTCTCGGTATCATCTGCAGCGCTATCGAGTGCAATCAACTGAGCAGGGGGCATTTTAAAGAGGTTCTTCACGCTACTGGAATAGTTGTTCCACTGCGTTTCCATGCTGCGGTTCACGGTGCTGTCTCTATTTCCAAACTCGAGCGCTATGAAAGAATCGTGAATTTCCTCGGCAGACATGCGGCGTAAGATAGGCCCACGGAAATCGAAGTCGGCTCCCATTTCTGCTTGTTCAGCTGCCACGCCACTCTCAAAAAGTCGAGTGTGGTAGAGCACTCTCATGAACTGCTTTACATCGTAGTCAGTAGCGATCATCACCTTGCAAAGGTAATCGATGAGTTTGGGGTTAGATACCGTGATGGTCTCTGACCAATCGTCAACAGGCTCAACAATACCGCGCCCGAATACCTCAGCCCAGAGGCGGTTGACGATGACTTTGGTGAAGTATGGGTTTTCGCGGCTAGTTATCCAGTCGGCAAATACCTTGCGTCGCTCAGTAGGAGAAACATTGCTGACCGAGGTGCCGAAATATGTCTTTGGCTGGACGACTTCGCCGGGTTTGCCATCGTTGTATTGGTAATCATGCGGAAGTTTGAGCTTTTGGCTTGGGTTATCTGTAACGGCATTTCTCCGAAAATCCTTGAACAGGCTGTAGTAATCACGGGCATACTTTCTACCTGCGGTTTGGTTTTTTTTACGCTTCTTATTGTTGCGCCTGTCGCTGAGCTTAGCGCCATTTTCCTTCATGGTGTGGAAGGTCATCTTGCGGACAAGTTCCTGGGCTGCGTTACTTTTATATTCAGTGCCTCCTGCAAAGGCGGCAAACTCATAATACTGACGCTGCGTGACATCCTCAAAAGGATGATCGTGGCACTGCGCGCAGCCAATCTGGGTGCCAAGGAAAACTTGGGCGGTGTTACTGATGTTATCCAAGAGCATACCACGGTCTCGCAGGTAGTAACCCACCGCTGGATTATCAGAGGCAAGTCCCTCCGCACTGATCATCGTATGGACAAACTGATCGTATGGCATGTTAGACTCCACGGCATTACGGATCCATACATGCCATCCGAGTCCGTATTTCTCGTCATTGGTTTTCAGGCGGAGTAGATCAGCCCAGAAATTAAACATCGTGGATTCGTGCCCCTTTGAATTCATCAGGTTATCAACTAGAGCACGGCGTTTATCGGGGTTTGAATTATTATGAAATGCACGAGCTTCATCCCCAGTCGGGATACGGCCAGAAATAGCGATGTAGGCACGCCTTACGAAAGTGCCGTCATCAATCACTGGATTTGCCTTAATCTCATTCTTCTGCAAATGCGCAGCAACAAGCTGGTCAATCTGGTTGCTGGTGCTGCGAACGGTGTTCAGTGAAAACTCCTTGGCGGGCAGTGATGAGGCTAGAGCAAGGAGCCCGATGGTAGTGAGAAAGATTTTCATAAATAGCGGAGTGGATGAGTAAACACGCAAAGATGAAGGTAGTTGCGGGGAATTTAGAGTTTTATTAAGGATTGGTGATTTTGTGTTTTTTCAGAAACGTGGTGAGTTTGGCGCTGCTGGCTTTGGTCAGTCTGAGGTCGGTGTCGTATGCATCCCAACGAATAGATTCGCCATGGTGGAGTGTGAATGTTCCGATTTTTTTGTCTTCAGCGTAGACCTCGACTAAAGGTCCGCCATCGCACATGCAGTGGATGGAGGAATCTTTCTCGAAAGGCACGAATTCAACGCATTGGAAAAATCCGTGAACCTCGTCGAGTTTGGTAAGCTCTATATTTTTTACCTTTTTATCTAAAAAAACCACGCGTGTGCCTGCTGCAAAGTTTGAGAGAAAGCTGGGTGTGGCATTTACCATCGTTGTGGACGACGATGATGCTTTGCAACCGACTAAGGCAAAGATCGTAAGCAGGAGAAGTGTGTGACGCATATTGGAGTTAGTGTTGGCTCTGAACCATACAGTTTCTCAATTTCTGATGCAAGGACTGAGGTATTTCGCCAGAAAACCTGACTTTGCCATTACCGTTCAGCCAGATTTCACCCTTTGTTATATTGGCAGTGTTAGCGATGTTGTTGATTTCGCTGAGCGTCTTATGGGTTACCTTGCCTTTGACGCACAAAGCGCGACTCTCATTCAATGAGATTGCGAGGACAGCGAGCCATCGGTGTAAAAAGCGCATAAGGCTGACTAGAATGATGCTGTTTTTACCCGAGGAAGATTTTCGTCCAGAGAATAGCAACGGTTGGGCCTACAACTGCCATTAACAGACCAATTCCCATAAAATCCCGGGTTTTTACGCGGCCACTCGCAAATGCAACGGCATTGGGTGGGGTGGAAATTGGTAAACACATCGCGGATGAGCATGCCAAGGCGATAGGTAGCGCAAATAGCGTGGCATTCTCCGTTCCCACCAGGGCGATTCCGATGGGCATCATGATGTTTGCCGTTGCGGTGTTACTCATCAGGTTAGAGAGCACAACAGCGAGTGCAGCGAATGCAATAATCAATGGGAATCCCGTCCATGAAGGAGGAATCTGAGCTGCGAACCATGCCGCTAGTCCAGTGGCATTGATTGCGACTCCAAGAGATAGTCCTCCAGCGAGTAATATGAGGACATCCCATGGTAGCTCGCGCATGTCTTTTGCCGTAATGACGCCAGTTACAGCGAGAAGTACGATGGGAAGAAAGGAGATGACAGCAGATGGGGTCTTATGAAATGAGGATGTCATCCAGAGAACGACTGTCACTGTGAATATCATCATCACGATGATTCGATGCAGCAGGCTACGACCTGTCATTTCCTCATGCGAGTTGTCCTCCAGCTTGATTTTCTCCACTTGGCTACCTCTCAAGGTGAGTAGCAGGAAACCGTAGGCGATCGTACCGATCACCAGTGCAGGCGGTAGTGCGAAGTACATCCATTTGAGAAAGTTGACTTGATCGCCCAGTTGGCCGGCGGCGATGGCGTTAGGTGGGGTGCCTATGATCGTGCCCATGCCGCCGATATTGGCTGCCACAGGTACTGCTAGGCATAGAGCTTTCGCTAGTTTGCTTCCTTCGCGCAGGCTGCCAACGACGGGAGCCAGAACTGCCAGCATCATCGTCGCGGTAGCAGTATTACTCATGAACATACTAAAAACGAAAGTCACCGACATGATGCCTAGAAGAAGCACGGCAGGTTTTTTCTCATTTGAGCCAATGAGTAAGCCAGCTAGCCAGCGATCTAGTCCTGTTTTTGAGCAAGCATGAGCTAGAACGAAGCCTCCGAGAAAAAGCCACATGATCGAGGAGGCCCATGGCTGAACAAACATCTGCCATGCCTTGGTGTCGCCCGCTTCAGCATAGATACCGCCAGGTTTTCCTAACAGCGCCACTTCAAGTCCGATGACAAGTAGAGCTACAGCAAATGATGGAATGGCTTCTGTAATCCACATCAATGCCGCAAAGATGAGGATTCCAAGTGTGGTGATCCCAGCCCCTGATAGACCTTCATAGAGTTCCCATCCTAAGCGGGGAGGAAAAAAAGTGACTGAGATGGATACCGCAGCACAGATCAGTGATTTAAGAAAAGATCGTGATGCTGCTCGGTCAAAAGTGCCTAGCAGTCGGTAAGATTTGGCTCGGGTGTCAATGGCCATGGAGTGAGTGCAGAAATCCTAAGCACGTGCCAACTTGATACAGTGACCAGCTAGCACAGGCAAGGTGAACTACAGCGCGGATCTGTCATAATGCCACGCATGGATTGCTTACAACGTTGTTCTGATTAGGCCAACTTCAGAAAATTCTTTAGTAGCTGCAGGCCGTTGTGCTGGCTCTTCTCTGGGTGGAATTGAGTAGCAATCAAATTACCACGAATCACAGCCGCAGCAAAGGGGAGTGCATAGTCGCAGGTAGCGGCGACGTATTCCTGATTTTCGGGATCTGGATAATAGGAGTGCACAAAATAGAAAAACGGATCATCTGGCATGTCTTTCCAGAGAGGGTGTGTGGAATCGGTTAGGCTGATGTTGTTCCACCCCATATGAGGTATTTTTAGCCCGACATTCGGAAAACGCTTCACCCGGCCTGACAGGATACCAAGTCCCTCGGCATCTGGAGATTCCTCACCATCATCAAAGATTAGTTGATAGCCTACGCAGATACCAAGGTAGGGTTTGTCTTCAGCGGTCCATTGCTGGATTGGCTCAAACATACCCTGTTTTTTTAAGTTTGCTGCGCAGTCACCAAATTCACCCTGACCGGGAACCACGAGGTGCGTGATATCCTTTAGCTCCTCCGGGTTCTGTATCAGAACGGCATCAGCTCCGATGGCGTGAAATGCATTTTCAACACTCCTAATGTTACCGCGTCCGTAATCGACGATTCCGACTTTCATTACTTGTTAGAGTGCCTCCTTGGTGCTTGGGATGCCTGTCTCGCGTGGATCGATTTCCACAGCTTGGCGCAGTGCTCGGGCGAGTGCCTTAAACATTGACTCTGCGATATGGTGGCCATCGCGACCATAGAGTAGCTCAACATGAATATTCGCGCGTAAGTTATTAGTCACTGCACGGAAAAACTCTTCAACAAGTGTGAATGGCAAATTTGGGGCGTCTGGAGTGGACACAGGAGCGCGGAATTCGAGGTGTGGACGATTACTAAGGTCAATCACACATCGGCTTAATGTCTCATCCATGGGTAGATATGCTGTGCCGTAGCGGCGGATGCTTTTTTTGTCTCCCAATGCTTCGCGAATGCACTCGCCAATTACAATCCCTGTGTCCTCAACAGTGTGGTGCGCATCCACATCGATGTCACCATCTGCTTTTACCGTAAGATCGATCAGGCTATGTTTGCCCAGTAGGGTAAGCATGTGATCAAAGAATGGAATGCCAGTGGAGATATCTGTTTTGCCGGAACCATCAAGGTCAATGGCAACACTGATAGATGTCTCAGCCGTCTTACGATCCTGATTGGCCGCGCGTGTCTGTGAATTTGGAGTATTCATTTCAACTGCCGCGCAGGGTGGCTACTTCTAGATACATTGGCAATGCCAATTTGAGGCATTGCATTCAGGATAACTTGGCTGCTATGTGTGATGTGAAAAATTGGCTCAGTCCTTGGCAGGTGCTGGCTTTCTTTTTCTACTTTTTTTGCCGCGTGGTTTCTTGGCTTTCTCAGCTGCAGCTTTTTCGGCCGCCTCCTTTGCAAGTTGATCTTGTCTTCTTTTTTCAGCTGCTGCCTCTCTAAGTGCTTTTTGTTTGGCGGCTTCCCGAACCTCTTTTTTATCGGTTAGCTGGTCAGCTAGCTGTTTAGTATATCGTTCTGGAATGCGCAGCGACTTAAGATTACTGATATGTGCGCTGGCCTCTTCCAAGTTACCCTCAGCCAGAGCAGTCCATGCGTCCCGATAAGAGGAACCCGCTGGTTTGATCTTACTGGGGTCGATATTTGAAATGGCGCTAAGTTCGGATTCGGCTAAGCGAAGGCTTTGATCGATCGAGCTTTTGTCGAATGTGTCTACCGATAACCATTTTAACTTCAGTTCTTCTTTCTCTTTTTCCACCAGCGCGTCGTGCCTCTTCTGTTTGTCTGCGAGAGCAGCTTGAGTACGCAGGCGATCATTATCGTTCATGCTCTTGAGCGCTGACTCACGCTTCTCCATGCGTGCTGTCAGGGTATCAGCAAGCTGTTTTAGTTGACTCTTGTAGACGAGTAATGAGCGTCGAGCTAGTGGAATGCCACGGGTGAACGACGTCGAATTAGAGTAGTCCGCTTTCAGCTTGTTCCATTTTCGAAGTGATTCACGGTACTGTCCAGCAGACGTTAGCTTTTGGATGTCGCTGAGTAGCATCCTAGCATGAATTTCATAGGCATTGGCTTCCATGTCAGAGCGTGAGATCAATTGACCATCCTGTTTGATTCCTCCTGCTGAAATGACAGCATACTCTTTTTCCAGCGATTTAAGTGCTGTATTGGCCGCTTTGTGGTGAGGGGATTTTGGGAAAGATGAAAGGAAGTTCTTCACCTTTGCGATGCGATTCTCATATCCTGCTGCGGTCAAGAGGTCGGGTGTTGCCGCAGCCGCTTGGATTTTTTTAAACTCCTTAGAGTCTTCTGTTTCCTTGATAATCTCTTGAACCTGGTCTGCAGGGATTCGGCGTTCATCTTTGATCGTAGATGTGACTTTGATTTCAAACAGATAGCTATTGGCATCTTGAGAAATCACACGCCCTTCTAATTTCTTTCCTGATTTTAATACAATAGTGTCTGCGTGGATCGAGGTGATTGCGGCAGCAAAAAGGCTAATAATGATACGTGAGTGGCGCATAGGTGATTGATTAGTGTTTAACAGGTGTAATTATTCAAGCCAAGCTCGGAGTTCGGATGCTTGGTTTGTAATACCAATGAGTTTTCCTCCTCGCACGACAGCTGCAGAGCCAATAGGAACCTCCTCTTTGAAGTCGCGGTGAGTGCTGCTGTCCATATTGATAATACTGGATGGGCGGCCAATGGCTTCCGCATGTAACTCGTCAGAGATGCTGCCATGGATGTAAATTTTGGTATTTTTTAAGTCAGAATACTTCGTTAGGTAGTCGAGCAGTATTACTGCGGCATTTTGCGACAGGCTGAGCATTGCTTTCTCTAATGCTTGGTTTTGTTTTTGTAGTTCCTCGTTTTGGTTGTAGCGCAATAGTCGTTTAGAATTGTGCCATGCTATAGCCCAGCTAGAAAAATTATTGATGTTAGGAATCGTGAGGGCTTGCATGATTTCGTAATCCACTGGGTAGCCCGACATATCAGATTCGTATAGAACCTTGTTGCCTTGGCCTTTCAGGGTAGTAAGGAGTTGGTTGTGTATATTATGAGCGTCGTCTAAGTAATTTTTTTCCTGAGTGATCTCGTAGAGGTCAAGTGCAGCGGCGCATGTTAGGTTGTGCGCTGTTGCTGAGGCAGGGTTCGATGAAATCTTGCCATTGAATCTGGCTTCATGAAGCTGATTTGACTCATCCATCAGGTTATTTTTGATGTTTAGGTAGACTCTTTTAGCATCTTGAAGGTGTCTTTTTTCGTTTGTGGCGCGGTATGCCGTTATTAGCGAGCTGGTGTAGAGCGCGAGTGATTTTGCAGTGGTTAGGTTTTCCTTAAATGTGACAGGGGATCTGTCAGTGCGTATTTTGGAAAGTTTTTTCATGATGGAATCAAGCAGCGCCTCCAGTTGTTCGAACTCAATTTGCTCCTTCTCAATGAGTTTTAATCTGGTTGTTTTCCATGTTAGAGTATTTTTTCTGAAATAGGTGCGGTTCCTGTCGTCCACCAGCGGTATGTTGCCTAACCCTCGGATGTCAAATGCGAGTTTACACACACGGAGCTCCTCCTCGGTAAGCGCTTTTTCCAGTTCCTCCAATGTCCACGTGCAGTTGTTGCCATCCGCTTTGTTGTTGGCATAAATGATGCCTTGCATGTAATCGCCACTGGATAGTTTTAGGGTTTGTTCAGTGTATGACTTGATACCGTTTGCTGCAGTTAAATAAATTTCATCTTCAGTGAGCTGATAGAGGCTGTAGAGGGCATCCATGCTCAGCGCCTGATTCTTTAGACTCTTGGTGAAAATAGGTAGTGAGGTAGACACTCGTTGAACTCCATCAAAGACCCCGCCGTCGATGGGGTCAATCAGGCCGTAGATAATCGTGTTTTGTGCACTTAGCCTCGCGATACCTCCATAGCGAAGTCGCTGGCTTTCCAGTAAGTCAACATTTGTAGAAGCTTTGGTCAGTAGGCTGACGAAGCGCGCCGGGCTGATTTTTCCAATACGATCGATGTTGTTTGAAGTGGGGTCATATAGTGACGAAATCTGACGAATGCCGCGTATGGGAGCGTTTTCATCGGGTTCATCAACTGGATCAAGAAAGGTGTTGCTCGATCTCCTTTTGAAATCTGTTTGGCTATTTTGAAGCACATAATTAGGATCGTCTCGCCACAGCCGATGGACTGTTTTACTCATGCGGGAGATGAGTTCGTCATTGCTGGCCGTGCCTTTGCTGGCAGGGCTCCATGAGATTGGGTTTCCCTCGTATGAGAACCAGATTAGTATCGGTCTGGATATCACCGTGCCTGACCTCATACAGAGAGATGCAGCAAAATACTCCATTGCGGGATTACAGTTGCTGTCGATCAATACGTTGACATGTTGTTGATTAAGCAGCGCAGTGGTAGTTGCTGATTTCTCGAGCTGTTCGAGGATCTCCAGGGTGTTGGGATCTGTGCCTGAGCCTATCAAAGCGAAGACGGTCTTCTGTTCTTGTTTGGCATATTCAAAGATATGCTTGCCCCAAGGCTGCCAGTGGATGCGGGATTTGGATGCAAGCGATAGAAAGTTACTTTCGCTGGTTCCTAGATTATTTTGATGTAGGCCTTTAACTATGGTGCCTTGGTTTGCGGGCTTTTCTTGGTCGGTAACTTTGGATGATTCTTTTCTGCAGGCGCTCGCCATCACAACGAGAGCAGATAGGATTCCCAAAAGGAATGGTTTGAAGCGAAAGACTTGGAAAAATGTTGATTGGAAAAGCATGAGGAGAGTCGGACTCTGGGAGTTTGAGGCGATACTAAGTCGATCTGCTTAGGATGCACCAAAAAAATGGGGATATTGCCTGAGCTCAGGGAATCGATTTTTTTCTAATCCGGGAGAAAATGCTTTCGTCTTGGCAATTGGGCACGCTAGGATGCTGCAACCTAAATTTCCGTGATTACTATTGCCGTATCTAGCCAAAAAGGGGGAGTGGGAAAGACCACTGTATCAATCAACCTCGCCCACGCGTTTGCTCGAAGTGGTAAACGCACATTATTAGTGGACGCAGACCCTCAGGGGTCGGTTGGCCTCTCTCTTACCCGACAGTCGCGAACGCTGAGTGGTTTTTTTGATGTCATTGCAGATCCCAATTTTCCTCTAGAGCAACTGATTGTGCCGACTCGATTGGAGACTTTGAGCTTAGTTCCGGCCGGGCAAAGCAGCGACTATGAGCTGGGAGGCGGCGCGGTGGGTATCTCTTTGCATCGTGTAAGGACATTTTTTCGTATGGCGGCTTCTAAAGGCTTTGATGTTTGTATCATCGATACTGCGGCGGGTTTGTTTGGTGTGACCGCAGATGTGCTTTCTGCATGTGATGCCGTTATCGTGCCCCAACAAGCCGAGCCTCTCGGCGTGAGATCTGTGCCTAAAATGCTCGAGGCGCTAACTCGTATGAGAGTTGTAAATCCTAGGCTAAATGTGCTGGGGGTGGTGATGACGATGGTACAGAATCGCCTGGCAGAGAGCCTAGAGGCAGTTCAGGCATTAAGAAATTTACTGCCTCAAAATATGGTTATGAGAAATGTCATTCCCAGAGACGATCTGTTTGTTCGAGCCAGTGCCAAGGGCTTGCCGGTTGGCGTCATGGAGGAAGGTGCCGGAGTGCTTGCGGTTTTTGATAGTTTACGATCAGAGATAGAAGCTCAGCTGGCACCTGAAACTAACAACCCATAGATTTAAAAAATGGATCCTGTACAGTCATGGCTCGATGCTAAGGAAGTGCGCCGGATGGCGGAAAGTTTAATGGCTCCGCCGCCGGAGGTGGATCCTACGAAAGTTGATGCCGGTTACGGTGAGAGCTTTGAGGGTTTTGCAGACTCGTTTTCAGGAGAAGAAGTAAACTCAACAGGTATTCCTAATCCGCCCGAGCGGCGTACTGCTGTGGAGACTTCATTGGCAAAAGCTCAGGAGGTTGCGCAAGGGAGTGGTATGTTGAGGCACCCTGCTGAGCAATCGTCATCCCCTCCTATGGCTAACCAGCCCGCTGAAGCAACGAATTCCTTGCCTCAGGATTCACCTTTCCAAGTATCCACGCATCAGGATCTCACCGAGCAAGTGCCTATGGCGCAGCAGCTCTCTCCTCCACCGGAGCATTTTAAGCCGACTGTTGCAAAGCCACCGGAGCCAGAGCCGGCACCGCATATCGAGCAATCACATCAAGCGCCAGTGGCAGGATCGCCTAGTTTTGGCCGTGGTGTCGCTGCCGAGGTAGAATCAAGTGGAGCCAGAGGTCCCTTTCTTGATCGACTTCATCAGTTTAGTGAAATTGTTAGGCGGGGCTACGGAGCGCAAGCGATGTTCTTAATCGATAATGACGGCCAGGTGATCCTCGACGAGGTCGAAAATCCAAAGCTTATTCAAGTGGCTAGGACTCTAGCAAATGCATCATATACCGCGCACAGGCAGTCGGCGGGTTCGGCCGCGGTAGGGAATTTGCATGTTAAGATTGGGGCAAACGCAACCTTGGAAGTAGTGCCTGTTCATAGTCGATATGGCCTGTTAGTACTCGGGGTAATATTCCCTGCGCCATTAGGTGCTGAGCGAGTGATTCAGCTCACGGGTCTTCTTGAAAAAGCTGTCGACCCCAATAAGTGATCCTGCGTAGATCAAATTCATATTTACCAACTATGTACCCAGACGTATTTCAAAACAAACTTCAGGGAGTTCTCAACGAAATCGAGGAGGCAGGTCTCTACAAGCGTGAACGTAAGCTAGCATCTACTCAGAATGCTGCTGTGACACTACAGGATGGCAGTGACGTGATTATCATGTGCGCTAACAACTACCTGGGTTTGGCGGATCACCCAGAGATTGTTTCTGCAGCTCAAGATGCTATTTCTAAGTGGGGGTTTGGTATGGCTTCCGTACGCTTTATTTGTGGCACTCAGACGCTGCACTGTGAGCTGGAGGAGCGTATTTCTAATTTTCTGGGAACGGAGGAGACTATCCTCTATCCGTCATGCTTTGATGCCAATGGTGGGTTGTTTGAGGTGTTGTTAGGTGCGGATGATGCCATCATTTCGGATCAGCTGAATCACGCGTCGATTATTGATGGTGTGCGGTTATGTAAAGCACGCCGGTATCGTTACGCGAACAATGATATGACGGCTCTGGAAGAGCAGTTACAAAAGGCAGATGCTGAAGCAGGTTCGAATGGTGGGCAAAAACTCATTGCCACGGATGGTGTGTTTTCGATGGACGGTGTGATAGCGAACCTCAGTGGGATTTGTGACTTGGCTGAAAAATACAATGCACTGGTGATGGTTGATGACTGTCATGCGTCTGGATTTCTTGGAAAAACTGGACGTGGAACGGCGGAGTATCATCATGTCATGGGGAGAGTCGATATCACTACGTCAACGTTCGGAAAAGCATTGGGTGGAGCATCGGGTGGATTTACATCAGGGAAAAAAGAAATTATTGATCTGCTGCGCCAGCGTAGTAGGCCGTACCTATTTTCAAATAGTATCGCTCCTCCGATTGTTGCGGCCACACTTAAGGTTCTCGATATGCTTGAGGAATCGACCGAACTGCGAGATCGCCTAGAGGAGAATACGGCCTACTTTCGTAATGCAATGGAGCAGACCGGATTTGATATCGCGGGGAAAGACCATCCGATTACGCCTGTTATGTTAGGCGATGCTGCTTTATCGCAAAAGTTTTCCGAGAAATTGCTCGAGCGTGGTGTTTATGCCGTAGGTTTTTTCTACCCGGTAGTTCCACAGAATACGGCTCGGATTCGAACCCAGATTTCGGCAGGGCATACTCGTGACCAGCTTGACCAGGCGTTGGAAGCATTCGTGGCTGTAAAGGTTGAGTTAGGTGTCTAACGAAATGCCTGTATTGTTCGATAGCTTGGATGCCTGGTATGACGAACATCCGCGCACGGGGGCGGAGAACATGGCGATAGATCAGCTGCTCATGGAGCAGGTGAAGGATCGGCCACTATTGCGTGTTTATCAATGGTCTGAACCAAGCGTTAGCTTTGGTTACTTTTTGCATTTAGCAGATGCCATGGAGTCTTTTTCAGATTCTGGACTTACTTACACTAGAAGGTGGACAGGTGGGGGAATTGTCGATCATCGAGCAGATGTCACCTACACGTTAGTCATACCCAAATGCAGTGTTGTCGCCAACACGAGGGGTGCCGGCAGTTACCGTAAAATTCACTCTGTTATTGCTGCGGCATTGGTGAAATTAGGTAAAGACGTTGAGATGGTATCTTCGGATTCAGGAAATAATGTCAGGGCTTGCTTTGCTAACCCGGTTGCAAATGACGTGGTTGACCGGCTGGGAAACAAGCTCGCTGGTGCTGGCCAGAGGAGAACACGCTATGGGTTATTGCACCAAGGTAGCGTTTTGGCGGGTGTACATTCTCGGGAGCTATTCGAGCAGCTTATGCTTTTACTGACACCCAATGCTGGAACATTTACTCCTGATGCATCATTGTTAGGATGCGCAGTTGATCTGGCAAAGGCTCGCTATTCTTCAGCTCAATGGCTGAACAAGAGATAAGGCGTCAGGATTCTTAGGTTACTCCGCAGGAGTTGCCGAACCGTCACCTTCTCCAGGCTTTTTTTCCTCAGTGTCAGCCTTGGCTTCTGGTACCTTTTCCTCAGCGCCATGCACCCACTTGGAAATGAGGAAGTCACCAGTTTCGCGGTAATGGCGCAGGGTCATGCCTACAACGATGCCCACGATCATAAGAATGAATACGAGGAAAAAACTGACGGGTGCAGAGCTGCTTTGGACTTTCGGGGCTGGTCGCGGCGAGTGAGACGCACGGGGTGAGGCGGTTGTAGCAACCGGACGGCTATCAGTTTCTTCGTCCTTGTTTTTTGGTAGTTTTTTCTTCTGATGCGTGCTGAATTCTTCTTCGGCAATGATCTCAATTTCAGACTCGGAAAGCTGGAACTTCATCGGCACGTCACCTATGAGAACCTCCATGCCATCGAAAAGATCAATGATATCCATCAGTGTGTCCTCTTGCTTAATACCATTGGTAGATCCGTTATCACGGAGGATGTATCCACCTTCGACACGTTCCATCGTGCAGTGGTTCGTTGAAGCTGACCCACACTCGATGATGATATCGCTCTCACTACTGCGGCCTATTTTTACTACCTTACGCTCAAGTTTGAATCGGTAAGGCTGTGGCGTTTTACCTGGTTCTGAAATGGTGACTCTAGGCATGATAGTAAATCCTTTCTATGCAAATTAGGGGGTGGAGGAGTGTGTGGCAGCACCGTTAATCTGCCTCGCGAATACGCTTCAGCTTGGTGATGCGGCCGGTGGCATTCCAGTCTTGCACGTAGAGATTGCCATCCTTGTCGAAGCTTAGTCCGTGAGGAGCGGTGAAGATGCCGGGTTTCTGGTCTTCAGGTTTGACCCTGAAGTTTGCCCATTGTTTTTTGTTAGAGTTGTCTCCGACGACGGAGACAACCTTGCCTTCTTTGTCGACGATGGCTACGCGTGCCTCAAGCTCGGCAATGGCTGCATGATCACCATGGAATGAGACGGCGCATGGCCTACGCAAGCCCGTGGTGTGAACGCCGATCCAGTTGCCATCGAGGTCGAGGTGAACAAGGCGGCGCTTCGCGCGGTCACAAACAAGTAATCGAGGTTTGTCATAGCGCATATCGATGCCTAATCCGTGAGGTGTGCTGTAGAGTTGCTCTTCCTTGCCACGGCCCCCCCATGATTTGATAAGCTTGCCAGTTTTATCGAATTTGTGAATTTTGTTAGATCCATAGCCCATACTGACGAAAATCGAGCCGTCCGGTGCGGCAGCTACTGCGGTCAGGCCTTTGGTGCCGCCTGGGATTTCTCCCGTGTTATCGTTAGGGATAGTGAGCGCAATGTTCCCCTCGAGGTCGAGCTTCACGACTCGGTTTTTCTTGAGCTGGGCGCAGTAGATATACTGCTTGTCGCCCTCAGTCACGATGTTGAGTCCGTGGATGCCTGTTAGCTCGGGTGACATCGCCTTAACGAATGTGCCATCTGGCTTGAAGACAGCGATCGACTGCTCACCGTCTGTGCTGGTGTAGATTAGGCCGTTTTTATCGACAGCGACTCCGCCGTGGGTTGGCCCCAGTTTCGCTCCGCTGGGGATTTTTCCAAACCCAGGGACAGTTTCGTAGGTGAATTCTTTCTGTCCTGTCCGGACAACTTCAGTAACAGGTTTGCCCTTGGGTGGATGGCTATGTCCTTCGTGGGCAATGAGGCTCGTGCAGGTGGCGACACTGAAAATAGCAATGGTAGGTAGTTTTTTCATAGTAAATGGTTCAAATGGGATAACGTGGCAGGTGTTCAGACTATTTCATTTCATCCATGCGCCAATGAAAAAATGTTCCAGAAAATGGATAGTATATGTTATTTAGCCCACTGCGTTTTGATCAGGATACGCTCAACGATATCTCGCCCCTGTTGGAACTCCTCAATATCGTAGTTCAGTTCACCGTCTTTCTGGCTACCGCCGCTGTGAGCAAGTAGGTTGAGCAATGCGTAGGGATTGTGGTTTTCAGGTTCGATATTCGCGGCGTAGATGATTGATGGCGTGTTATCTCCGGGGAGATTAACTTCGACATAAATGACGAATCCTTCTTTGGCTGCATCGAGTTTCTGGTCGAGTAGCCACTGGTGGTTGACTGTGGGCTGGGAAATGAGATCGACATCGCCAAAGGGATCGACTCCACAGACTGCGGTGTAGCGGTGGCGCCAGACCGGTAGAATCTCGCCTCGTCTTGCCGTGCTGTTTTCCCAGTCGTGGGATTCGCTGTATTTCAGGGAGCCTGTTAGGTAGAGGGTTTCGATAATGCTGCCGGCTTTGGTTTCTGCCCATATCGCGACGGCTGACCCCTTGGGATCCTTTCCCCAGAGTAGCTCAATATCTATGGATGCGCCGGTGGAGGAAAGTTTGACTGTGCGCAGAAAGCTTTCATGCTCCTTGCTTGCGATGTTGCCTTGGAGCCGGAAAATAGCGGCGTGGTTGCGCTGCTCATAGCTTAAGTTCATCAGGTGGGAAATACCCGGAGTGCCAAACCATGCCGCAAGCCAGAATCCGGCGCACACGAGAAGTGAGACGGCGGGGGTGCCCCAGGATTTGTTACCACCACGTGGCTTGAACTTGAGTTTGAGTAGACGTAGCCGATCAACAATATGGATCAGGATCAATATGCCGGTTGCCGCCCCCGCGAAGATGTGTAGCCGACTCAGTTCGATGCTAAATGGGATGAAGAAACGCAGGATGCCTGTTCCTAACAATACGAGGAACTGAAATAGAAGGGCGATGTAGAGGAAGCGTTTCAACACCCAGCTCCTACTCGAAACCAATCAGTTTGCGAAGCTCTTTGATGTGGTTCTTTCCGACGCCTCGCGGGTCGGTCTTGTGTTTTTTACAAAGTGCCGCAGCGTAGCCGGTAGCGATCCCCATCTGGCCGCAGGTGTTCATGACACGGGGGCCTGCGAGTCCGACGTGTGAGCAGCTGAAGCAGCGGCCCGCCATCATCAGGTTTGGCACGTCTTTGGAATACAGGCATCGGAAGGGGATATAATAGTGACCCTTGAGCTTCATAAACAGTGCCTTGGAAATGAAATCGACAATGTAGCCCCTAAGGCTTTTCTGGTAATGCACATCGATCTCACGCTCCTCGACAACGACGCTATCGGGAAATTCAGTGAGGCTAGTGATGTCTTTCTGCGCATAGATGTGATCGCCGACGAGGCGGCGTGACTCCCGCTTGCCGCCGATGTATGCCACCCATTCAAGCTTGAGACGTGCATTTAGCGGATTTTTCTTAACATTGGAAAAGTTACCATAAACCGCGCGGAACATATGGTCACGGATCGCTTCCGCGTCATCGACCTGGTGTTTCTCATTATCCGAGTATTCCCAATACCACTCACTTTTCTTTTGTGCGTAGGTTTTAGCCACGTCTTTAGCCCAAGGCGTGGCGGGGAAGCTGCTGGGTTTCTGATCCTGTGTGCTGCGCCACATGACGGTGGTTCCTAGCACGCGGTTGTCTTCTTTTTCTGGACTCCAGAGCTCGCCATATTTGTCCCATTTTTCATCGAACTCGTGCTTTGATTCGCGCCCATAACGGTAGGTGGCACCCGCTTTGAAGCCGAGAATACCATCTCCCGAACAGTCAATAAACTGCGCGCCCTTCACCCGAATACGTTTCTGGGAGATGTTATGATGCGCGGTGACACTTGAGATGCTCTTGCCATCCATGGCTACATCCTTGACGGAGTAGTCCAGAAACAGCGTGACATTCTCGGCAGCTTCCATGGTGGCGTGACGTTTTTTATCGTCTTTGAAAGCATCAGGTGAGTTGTTAGGCCAGTGCTCGGTGTCGATTTTTTTCAGAAAACGCGAGACTTTGCCGTGGATGCCAAGGGTGTGAACGCGGATCTCCGCGCTGGCGTTGCCGCCGAGGACGGGTCGGTTCTGAATAAGAGCCACTTTCAAGCCCTGATCGTTCGCTGCGAGAGCAGCCCCGCAGCCCGCGATTCCGCCGCCGACAATGACGAGGTCAAATTCGTGCGTTTCCTCTGCATCCATACCCAGTCCGTGCTGGTGTCTTCTCCATGTCGCAAGATCGTCGAGCTTGTTAGGTGGTGTGAATTTTTTGTCTTCGGTGAAAAATATGGCGTCGCAGCGTCCTTCGAATCCTGTTAGGTCGACAAGCTCTAGTTTGTTTTCGCCTTCTGCCAGGCTAATGCTATCGCCCTTTTGCCATGCCCAGTCGCCCTCAGTGCCGAAGACGGTTTTTAGTTTTTTTCCATCGATAGCGAGTTGGAATCTTCCGGGAGTCTCCCAGTCGCCAGGGCACCAATTTTTTGTTCTGACCCAGACTTGGTATTCGCCTGCTTTTTTGGCGGTGATGTTTGTGGATGCGTTGGATACGGGTTTGCCCATGCCGTGGGCGAGTAAGTATGGGGAACCCATTTGCTCAATAAACTGGGGGTCAACGACCCAGCCGCCCTTGTTTGCGAACGTTGCAGCATCCACGAGGATGTCACTTGAGTTGGGTTTGGCTGTTGCTGCGGATACAGCTGCGGGAGTGACTGATGAGGCACCTAGGATTTTGAGAAAGCTACGACGTTGCATGAGTCTATGTGTTACTACTTTTGAATATGTTTTTTGGCATATATATGCTACATTTACAAGTGATCGGCTCACATTATTTCATAGAAATAAGTGATGCCACGAAATCAATGATGATCCTCAGGTGTGAAACCTAGCACAATGTCAAAGGTTCCTTGTAATTCGTTGATTTTTGAGCCTTTGACGGCCTGAAAGTCAACCATCACAGAGTCGCGCTGTTTGGCGTCTTTGATGCGGCGAACCACGCCGTCGCGCATGTTTTGTTCGTGCCCCTTGATGTAACATTGGGTAACAAGGCGTTTCTTGCCCTTCAATTTGACGGCTACGTGGATGTGAGGTGCTCGGCCAGGATAGGCTACGGGCTTGATCGTGCGGAAGTAATACTCGCCTTTGCTGCCAGTTAGGAATCTGCCAAAGCCCTGGAAATTTCCGTCGTGGTTCTTATTTCGAGGGTCACGGGTGTGAATGTAGGCTGCGTTGCTATCTACCTGCCAAATTTCTACGAGCGCGTTACGGATTGGGTTTCCTTTGATATCCAGTACCTTACCCGAGAGGTGAGTGATTTGCCCGACGGATGGCTTTAGCTTGTCGTTGACGATGATGAGATCGTTGTCGGTATCGAGGGGTAGTTTATTTGGGTAAAATGGCCCCTCGGTCTGAGGTGGCGTCTGGACTAAATCGGCAAAAGCACCCGGCGTTGTGTATGCGAGGGAGCCAAGTCCAATCGTTCCCAGAAACTTTCTGCGTGTAAAAATGTTCATGGTAACGATACTGGATGCAGATTTATGAACGATCAAGCAGTAAGATTTATGATTCGCCGATGTCTGCCGTGCTGGCTGGTATCTATTACTCTGTTGTCACTATTCATTCTACCGATTGTGCAAGCGGCTGCGCGCCCTAACATTATAATCATGATGGTCGACGATCTAGGTTACTCGGACTTCGGCTGCTACGGCAGTGAGATCAAAACACCACACATCGATAAGCTGGCTGAAAATGGCATCCGTTTTCAGCAGTTTCACAACACGGCGAAGTGCCACTCATCTCGCGTCTCTCTCCTAACAGGTCTGTACAGCGATCAGGCAGGTGACTCTAAATTAAACCGTGGCGTCACCATTGCCGAGGTGATGAAAAAGGCAGGCTACGCCACGATGATGGTGGGTAAATGGCACCTGACGAAAGAGCCCACAGATCGAGGATTTGAGAAATATTTTGGCCACTTGTCAGGCGCGACGAATTTTTTCAAAGGCGACAATACATTCCGCCTCAATGGCAATCCATGGTCGGACTTTGGGGATGATTTTTACACCACAGACGCAAATATCGAATTTGCCACCAAGTTTCTCGGTGAGTCGCTCAAGGAGTCGCCAGGAAAACCGTTCTTCCTCTACATTGCACACAACGCCCCGCATTATCCACTCCACGTCAAAAAAGCAGACTACGATAAATACGAAGGTGTTTACGAAGCTGGTTGGGACAAACTCAGGAAGGCTCGCTATCACAAGCAGCTCAAAATGGGGCTGATCCCGAAAGACTGGAAACAAGCGCCCAGGCCCAAACTCGTCCCCGCTTGGAATTCACTAACAGACAAGGAGAAGGCGTGGGATGTGCGCCGCATGATGGCATTTGCCGGCATGGTCGACAGTATAGACCAGACGACGGGTAAACTGGTCTCATTTTTAAAAGAAAAGAAGATCTACGACAACACCCTCATTATGATTTGCTCAGACAATGGGGCTTGTCCATTTGATCGCACCAGAAATGGCGATAAAGACCCGTGGGATCCCAAATCCTACTGGTGTTACGATACCGGTTGGTCGCACGTCGGTAATGTGCCATTCCGTTTGCACAAACAAAATCAGCACGGCGGCGGTATCAATTCGCCGATGATTGCTCACTGGCCGAAGGGAATCAAAGCGGAGTCAGGCAGCATCACACCACAGCGTGCGCACCTGATCGATTACATGGCGACTTGCATTGATCTCGCCGGAACAGAATACCCGAGATCATGGCCGGACACTGAGCTTGAGCCGCTGCAAGGGAAGTCTCTGAAGCCGATCTTCGAGGGTAAGAAACGCAAGCCGCACGATGCTCTGTTTTTCCGCTTTAGCACCAACCGGGCAATTATCAAGGGCGATTGGAAACTTGTGACTCACCGAGCATCGCAGTGGGAACTCTACAACATCGTCAAGGATGGCACTGAAATGAACAATCTGGCATCGAAACATCCTGAAAAAGTAAAGGAGCTTTCTGCGCTATGGCATCAGCGCGCCGAGGGACAAAACCGACTCAAGGGGAAAGCCAGTGCAGCCGTGTCAGAAAAAAATCCGCCGCTGCTCAAGAAAGATGGCACGCCAGCGGGCAAACGGGGCAAGGGTAAGCGGAAAAAGTAACCTCGAAATTACCCCAAATTTTAAGCTTCTATCTAATGAGAAATTTTTTGTGCCTTCCCCATCTGTTAGCCCTTGCGTGCCTATGCGTGAATGTTCAAGCGCAACAACAGAAAACAGACTACACCGCTACCAAGTGGGCGAGTAGTCCTGAAATCGCAAGGGGAGTAGCCATTTCTCTGAATGATCGAGGAACTGCCTACGTGACTACAGCATTCCGCCGCAAACAATCGAGCCTCGATATTCGCAGAATTCAAAACTGGGTTAAGAGAGATCTGTCTTTCACATCGGTCGATGACCGGCGTGCATTCTATCGGGAAAATATCAGTGGTCTGCGCAGCGTGCCGGACCGTGATAAGAATGGTGTGCGTGATTGGAAGGATCTAACGATTCAAAAGGATGGGGTGGTTCAGGTTGTCGACACGGATGACGATGGCAGTGCGGATCATTTCAAGGTCGTGGATAGGTATAGCAGTGAAGTGACCGGGATTCCTGCGGGTGTGTTAGCGGTCGGCACGGATCTATTTGTCGCGGCAGAGCCCGAGTTCTTCCGCTATGTTGACAAGGATGGTGATGGTTTTCCAGAGCAACGGCAGAAGATAGCAGAAGGCTTACAGGTTCACATCGGCCAAGGCGGGCACAACCTTAGTGGGGTGACGCTAGGGCCTGACGGACGCGTATATCTTTCACTAGCCGACAAGGGGCATTCAGTCGTTACGAAGGAAGGAAAAAAATATCACGAGCCTAACAGCGGGGCGATATTTCGGTGTGAGTTAGACGGTTCAAATTTCGAGCGTTACTCTATTGGCCAGCGCAACGCCCAAGAGCTTGCCTTTGATATTCATGGTAACTTGCTGAGTATGGATAATGATGGTGACTATTCGGGTGAGAAGGAGAGGGCACTCTATATCACGGAGGGCAGTGACCATGGCTGGCGGCTCAACTGGCAGTGGCTCGGCAAGCAAGACTTTACAAAAATCAGCGGCACAAAACCCTATAACCCATGGATGGCGGAACAGCTTTTTCTTCCCGATGACAAAAATCACGCTGCCTACCTAACGCCCACGATAGGCAACTTTGGCCCTGGTCCCTGTGGTTTTACGGCGAATCCAGGCACTGCACTTAGTGAAGCGCTCGCGGACAAGTTTTTCATGACCAACAACAAAAACGAAGTCCGTGTGTTTTCCTTTAAACCCAAGGGCGCGTCTTTTGCTTTTTCAGAGCATGAGAAAATACCGGGCGGAAACGCAAATACCGGGTTAGCCATTGGTCCGGATGGTGCTCTTTACGCCTCAAGTTACAGAGGGGACAAGGTGAAAAGAGGCGACGAGGGTTCCATTTATCGTTTCGATGTTACGAAGCAGCATCAGCACCCACTGCGTGCGGAAACCAAATCTATCCTCGCAAAAAACGCTCAGACCATTTCAGCGGAAGTCCTTTCCAGATGGTTAGCTCATGCTGACCAAAGAGTGCGGCTCAAAGCACAGTTCGAGCTAGTCCGCAGAGGTGATTCTGGCATGGCAATCTTTGTTGATCAGGCAAAAAAAGATACTCCGCAGCTTGCCCAGCTTCACGCGGTATGGGGGCTAGGACAAGCTGCTAGAAAAAATCCGGCGCTACTTAAGCACCTCGCGCCATTTTGGAAATCACCTGACCCCGAACTGCTCTGCCAGCTTGCCAAAGTCACGGGTGATCTCGGCGTCCGCTCTACACTTTTCAGAGAAAAACTCCTCGCCGGACTACAGCACACCTCTATACGTGTGCAGTTTTTCTCCGCTATTGCACTCGGCAAGTGTGAGGAAAAATCTGCAGCATCCCCGCTGGTGGATCTGCTTGCAAGTGACAAGGCTGCATCTGATGCCTACCTGCGCCATGCCTTATCAATGGGCATAGGTGGTGTGATGTCGTCCACTGAATTAGCCTCACTTTCCAAGCATAAAAATAGATATGTCAGATTGGGTGCCATCGTAGCTCTAAGGAGATTGAAAGCACCCGAAGTACGCGCGTTTCTCGACGACGACGACGAGCTAGTCCTGCTGGAAGCCGCGCGTGCTATTCACGATGATTTATCGATACCCGCTGCTATGCCTGACTTGGCGCAGATCCTCAAGCGCCAGGATTTGAACAACGAAGCACTCTTGCGCCGCAGCGTGAACGCGGCACTGAGAACCGGCACGGAGAAGGAGCTGGCGGGTTTATCTAATTTCCTCATTTCTAACAAAAATGCCAAGCCTGATATTCGAGCCGTCGCTCTCGCTTCGATCCTCTGGTGGTCGGCACCCCCTGTGCTTGATCCTGTCGATGGAAGATTCAGGGAAATAAAACCCCGTGACCCAGGCATCGTGGATGCAGAAATAGAGAAACTTCACTCCACAATTCTGGGTGATGAAAGGCTGACGCAGGTTCTTCTCAAAGGAGCTATCCATTTGGAAAAGAGAAATTGGCTCAAGGGAAGCCACCTGAAATTTGCCGACTGGTCACCTGTTACACAGTCTCTTTTTCTGAAGGCTCTGGCCAAGGTAACTGATCCTGAACTTGCTAAATATGTTGATCTGGCACTCTCATCCAAACACGCCGAGGTGCGGGAAACAGCGCGTGGATTAGCAAAAAAAGCAGGTATCCCTGTGGTTGATTTGTTGATTGCAATATTGAATGATCCAAAACCAGGCGGGCAAGGCACGGCAGTCATTGAGCTTGCCAAGTTATCTGAAAACACGAAAGCAAATGCTCAATTCAAAGTCCTGCTGGAAAAATACAAGGCCGGGAAAATCCCCAAAGAATGGCAGCTTGAAATGTGGCAAGCCGCAAAGATCCGTGGCATAGATCTCCCCGCTAGCCCGGAGAGACTGGAATACGGTGGTAGCGCTAAAAACGGTAAAAAAATCGTCCGGACCCATGCCGCCGCCCAGTGCATCCGCTGCCACCAGATTGGCAAGAATCCGCCTGCTGCCGCAATCGGACCAAGCCTCTCTAGAATCGGCAAAATGCGTGACCGCTCCCATCTGGTGGAATCCTTGTTGAATCCCGGCAAAGATCTTTCCGATGGCTTTGGAACGGTAATGTTAGAAACAAAATCAGGTGAGAAAATTTCCGGTGTCTTACAGAAAAAAGATGCCAGCCACTGGGTGGTCACCCTACCTGACACCACCCAGAAGAAAGTGCCAGCCGGTCAGATCAAGACCCACACATTCATCTCAACCATGCCGCCCATGGCTGCAATTTTAAAAGAACGCGAGATACGTGATATTATCGCTTATCTTGCGACTCTCAAATAAAGGTAGGGGATAATCCTTGCAGTTTCCGCATTCCCCCGTAACCAGCGGGTATGTCATTTCAGTCACTCGGGCTCCACACACGTATTCTTCAGGCAACTGATGATTCAGGATACACCAAGGCCACACCCATCCAGGCAAAAACCATTCCGCACATTCTGAATGGTCGGGATCTGATTGGTCTGGCACAAACGGGCACGGGTAAGACCGCCGCGTTTACCCTGCCGCTGCTTTCTGAGCTTTGCCAAAAAAGTCACGATCAAGAGAGCCGGGGCGCGCGTGTGCTGATCATTGCACCCACGCGCGAGCTGGTCATGCAGATCAACGAAAGCATCCGCACCTACGGAAAATACACCAACCTACGCACCGTTGTCGTCATTGGTGGGGCAAGTGAGAAACATCAGGTCGAAAAACTCGAGAGCAACGTGGATATCGTCATCGCAACTCCAGGCCGACTGATGGCGTTGATGGAGGCAGGGCACGCCACTTTCGGGAAACTCACCCACCTTGTTCTGGATGAGGCGGACCGGATGTTAGATATGGGCTTCATGCCGGATATCGAGAAAATCACCGCCAGCCTGCCCAAGCGCAGACAGAGCCTGCTGTTCTCGGCAACACTACCGGATCAAGTCGAGCGACTGGCAAAAAAAGCCCTCAAGGACCCAGTGACCATCGAAGTGGGCGATCGCAGTAATCCGGCAGAAACTGTCGAGCAGCTGCTCTACCCAGTGGAGCAGCA
>JBGCEU010000089.1:0-3497 GCA_045106535.1 Akkermansiaceae bacterium
AAATATTCCAGACACAGCGGGGTTTAGTTTTACTCAAGCGTGCGACACTGAGGAAGCAATAAGAGCGCTGGAATCGGCTGGTGCCCTGCTGGGGGCATCGGCTTAGCGCGCTCTTGAACTTCACCGCCCGATGAGAAACACGCAGCTATTTTCCGAGGACGCCAAATAAGCAAGTGCATCGCCCCGATGTTCAGCACGGTCAGTCCAGCAGGCCGTGTACCCGGAGATCACCCGTTGCGGCCGATCCGCAGCATGGTTGACACGGCTCTGAAGGAACTGGACCAGGACTTTGCTGCCTTGTACGCGGACTCCAGACGCGATTCTATTCCCCCAGAGAAACTGCTGCGGGCGCAGTTATTGATGGCCTTCTATACCATCCGCAGCGAACGGCAGTTGATGGAGCAGATCAACTACAGCCTGCTGTTCCGCTGGTTTGTCGGATTTTCCATGGACGATAAGATTTGGGATCATTCCACGTTCACCAAGAACCGGGCAGGCTCCTGGACGGTGAAGTCGCACACCGCTTCTTTGCCCAGGTCCTGAGGCAAACCGAGCGGGCCGGCTTGCTGTCGAAAGAGCGCTTCAGAGTCGATGGTACACTGATCGAGGCGCTGGCATCGCTGAAGAGCTACCGTCTTAAGAATGAGGACGAGCCATCAAGCGGCGGTGCATGCAATCCCTCGATCGTTTTCGCGGCGAGAAGCGCAGTCGCGACACCCATGAGTCGATGTAATTCTAATGGGATTGCTCCGATTGTAGCTGTGCCCAGTGATCACGAGCTTGGCGGCGACGGTTGGCTGCCCGCGTCTGAAAAATCCCTGTACATAGGGGACATGAAAGTCGTTTTTGGGCGCAACATGGTAGAACCCCTCTTTCCTGAGCCCCTCCCAGCCAAAATCAATGACGCAGACGCACGTCCCTATAATACCCCTTTTGAACAGAGTTCCTATGCCTACCAGCACCGTAATCTCACGACGGAATTCCGCTAACCTTAAATACCCAATAAAAACATATAGCTAACCATAATTTCTGGACAAACCTTGTCGTTTGTTGTAAAAAGTAGTCGTTTCAATCAACAAACGAGAGACGATTGCACCATTCATCACTCAAGGTCGAACCAGTTCATCCATCCAGGGAGCGCGTTTTCCAGGAGTTGATGCAGACGCATCACTATCTTGGCGCACTACCCAAAATTGGAAATACGATCTGGTATGTTGCCACAAGGGAAGATCAATGGCTTGCGCTGTTGAGCTTTTCTGCAGCCGCCCTTAAATGCTCTGCACGTGATGAATGGATTGGCTGGGGCTATCGCCATCAGTATGATCGACTCAATCTGGTGGCGAATAACTCACGCTTTCTCATCCTCCCGGGGCATCATCAGAAGAATCTTGCCTCACAGATCCTGTCGCGTTGTAAACGCCGTATTCAGCAAGACTGGATAGCGCGTTTTGGTTTTCCCCTCCTGTTACTGGAAACTTTCGTGGATCCTGATCGCTACCATGGAACGATCTACCGTGCCTCGAACTGGATGCTGGTTGGCTCAACCAAAGGGTATCGGCGCACAAGGGATGGGTATAGCCAGCGAATCCACTCATCCAAGCTGGTCTTCCTGATGCCGCTCCAACGCAGTGCGCGCATGCTGCTCTCTCGCCCCCTACTCAATGACCATTACCAGACAGGAAGAGCAAGAATGAAACTGACCGCCAATCAGATGCTATCCCTTTACGACTTCTTTACAGCGATTGATGATCCCCGCAGAGCGCAAGGCAAAAAGCATCAGCTGGCCACGGTTCTCTCACTGGCAGCCGCCGCCATTCTTTGCGGGATGCGCGGCTACAAGGATATCTCCCTCTGGACACAAGCACTGGGCAACAAGGCCCGCAGCCGTTTCAGGTGCAGGAAACGTGATGGCATCTATGAGATCCCGAGCCGTACGGTGATTCGCAATGTCCTGATTGGTGTTGATCCCGCACAGTTGGATCAGGCGCTTTACGCCTGGAATGCACAATATGGCAGCATGGACGAGAGCCTCGCCATTGATGGAAAAACCATGTGCAATGCCATTGATGCCAAAGGCAGGCAGACACACATCATGAGTGCAATTGGCCACCAAAGTGGCCAGTGCTACACCCAAAAAAAGTTGGAACACTGCCTGTAACAGGGAGTGATGAAGAGAAGCAGACCAATGAAATCAAGATTGCGGCGCCAATGCTGGATGCCATTGCGATTGCAGGCAGAACCATCACGGCAGATGCACTGCTTACACAGCGTGACCTGGCGCAATACCTGGTGGAGAAACGCGGTGCAAACTACCACTTCACGGTAAAAAAGAATCAGCCAACACTGCTTGAAGACCTCACGCTCTATTTTCAGAGCGCACCCGCATCTCCAGACTTCACCGATACAGGTCACGGGGAACATGGAAGGATTGAGACACGCAAGATCTGGGTTACGACAAGCCTGAATCACTATCTCGACTTTCCTTACGTGCGCCAGGCCTTTATGGTCGAGAGAGCATCAATCGATAAAAAAGCCGGTAAGACGCGTTGTGAAGTCATTTATGGGATTACCAGCACACCAGCTGATCAGGCAGACCCGGAGGCGGTTCTAAAAGACAACAGAGGGCATTGGGGGGTGGAAAGCTGCCACTACGTCATCGACTGGAATTATGATGAAGACCGCGGACAGATCCGAGCAGGCTTTGGACCTGAAAATATTACCCGATTGCGGCGATTTGCAATCGGTCTGCTTAAAACCAGGAAGCCAAAGGAAACCATTCCAGAAAAGATGAAGAAGCTGATGCTGAATACGCGAGCTGTCTTTGATTATTTGAAGATGACCCGCAACTCGAATCCAATTTCCTCAATCACTCAGGTGTTAGCGTAGATTTGCCGTGCGGTTCACGCGCTCAGCCTTGCAATGCGGGCACCTTGCCATAGCGGCAAAACGTCCCTCGACTATCACCGTCGATGCCGGTTGCCTGTCCAACGACGCCAATTCCGCCGCCACCAGCTTGCGCTGCACCGGCGTCATGTTTCGCAACGCCACCGTAATCCAATTCAACTCGGACTTCCTCATTTCTCGCTCCTGGATGATTCGACACAACAGTGCCATAACATCCAGTATCCACTACAGGTGGCTCACCACATGAGTCACCAACACGGTTTGCGAAAAGAGCCATAGATAAACCAGACCTGTCGTTGTTGTCCCTGTTGGGTATTGGAAAATGCCTGCTGGAGAGGAGGGAGCAAATCACGTAGAATAAACATCGGACAGAAGGCTCCTTTTTTAGTAATTTCAGTACTTTACATCTGAATTTATAGCAAAGGAACAACCCTCTGTTCATTGTATATCCTATTGATTACAAAAGAAATACTTGGGTTTCCAGCAGAGTGTCTGGCATGGAAAATGCAACCGCATTATTGATGGCTACATAAATCACCGACTGCGAAAAAAGGACTCTAAATTTCTAGGAAACTTCAGCCAAAAAGAATGAG
>JBGCEU010000009.1:0-50824 GCA_045106535.1 Akkermansiaceae bacterium
TAATCGGAATCTTAAAACTTTCGAAACAGATCTCGCGACCACGGAAAAGCTTGCCGATGAGGTTGGCGATGATGTTTTACTTGTCAGCGAATCCGGTATCCGCACCTCCGCCGACTGCCTACGTGTGTTAGAAGCTGGCGCGAATGCGATTCTGGTCGGCGAGACACTGATGCGATCTAACAACCCAGCTGAAACGATGCAGCAGTGGCTGGATATTCGGCTTTCATGATCATGCGTGTAGCACGTTCCATTACTGTTGGCACATTCCTGTTTCTCTCTACAGTTCCTAGCCCAGCGGTGGAAAAAGATGAGGTTGCCGAGTTCCAAGCTCAGCTATCGGAGTACGAAGCACTGCTAATAAAACACGGTGCAAAGAGGCTAAAGCGGGAAAACCTCAGAGAATTACTCAAGCACCCAGCGACGACTGCCAACGATTACTTCGCCGCATTCCTATTGGTGCCTAACATTGCGTGGCTTGAGAAAACCCTTATCCTCAAGCCAGAGTCACCACTTTTCCTACAGCGCGCCGTAGCTCAGAAGAACTGGGTAATCTCCAAAAGACTTTCAGCAGCGGAAACACTCGTCAAGCTACAACCCGACAACAAGGTGGGATACTACCTCCTAGCGAGCGTTCTAGCAGAAATGGGCAAAACTAAAAAAGCGGCATCGACCTTACAGATGGCGATGGCCGCAACTGATTACAAACCTTTCACAGCCGAGATGATCCAGCTTCTCGAGCCGTTCCTCATCAAACACGGGAGCAGCCCCCTCGGAGCCAAGATGATAAGCACATTTGAGATACTCAACCCGATGATGTTTGTGGGGCTAGACATTCATCGGGAACTCCTTAAAAAACCAGCCGTGCTGAACGAAACCGAGACAGCAGTCGTACGCAAGGCGCTCTTTGAAGCCGGAATAGCCGTCAGCGGAAAAAGCCTACCCCTGTCCTATGTTGATGAACTCGTGGGCTATGCCACTATTCTCAAAAGCATCGAAGGCATGAAGGACGAGCAAATCTCACCCGATAACGTCACAAAGGTCTCAGACATGCGTATAAGGTATGAAACGTGTCGAGCTGAGATAATCAAAAAGACCCAAATGATGGCCAAGTGGAACTGCGATTCCTTGAATGGTGATACGCTCGACAGCTACATCGACATGTTCCGCACTAAGGGAGAGGCTGCTGCTGCGGAGTGGCTCGTGAAAAAACACCCCTCTATCAAGTCCACCAGCAAGTAATGAGCACCAGAGAGAGATGGCTCCTGGAGCAGATGTGGCGATTGCTCCTGTCCTTTACCCACAAGTTTTCATCGGGTTGTTCTCCTTTACGTTTCTGGTATTTTTCGCCTTTGGCGAACGAGACGGGATCATAGGAGAGCTATGCGATGGAGGGGATTTATGGGTAAAGGCCAGAATTGCTCCCCGCACTTGGTTAATCGAATAATGCTTCAAATCACTCGACCTCCAGATACACAGCTGTGGCGGCTGGGAAACGTGGAATGCTGAGGCCTTTTCCTATCAACTCGCTGCGGGAGGATTTGACTACTAGGCTTGAGCCCAGCTTATCGGTGAACTTGAGCTGCATCTTGTTCTCAAGGTTGCTACCCATCCATTTCAAGGCATCCTCAGGGATCTGAATGCTTACGTTCGTCAGTTTCTGTTCGGGATGCAAGTTGGCAACGATCAGGAATGTCTGCCCCGACTCCGAGTCACGCCGCAGGAAACTGTAGAGCCAGTGGCCGGATGCCGTTTCTCCGTCGATGCGCCCGTATTTCTCATTGTTTTTATTCGCGTGGTTCAGTCCATAGAAATCTCCACGTGTGAAGGCAGGCTCGGCGCACACCTCTAGCAATCGACCATAGAACGCACGCAGACTTTTTTGCGGTTCTGTTAGCTTGGCACCGTCATACTTATGGCCGTTTACCCAAGGGACGAATGAGGGAAGTGACCAGTAGTCAAAAATTGAGCTGCGACCATCATCACCGCTAAACCCCTCTGCGCCGTCGGCTTTTTCACCAGTTTCCTGACCATTGTAGAGCATGAGCGGGCCACGACCGAGGCCAAAGAGGATCGCCGAGACAGGCCGGCCAATTTCCATGCCCGCACCCGTCCAGTTCTGTTTCGAAGCCAACCGAACCTCATCATGATTTTCAGCGTAGCGCAGTGACTTGTGGAACCGGGGAGAAAAAGGGTTGGCTGCGCCATCGATATCGTTCGCCCACTTCTGCCCCTCGACAGTGTGCTTAATGGTATCGTAGCTAGGGTCATCATACACGGCATCAAAGCCGGAATCCAACAAGGCATCAAGCACATTACCCTCGACGAGTTTTGATGGATCATTATCATAGGCTTCCGCCATAAAAAACACTCCTGCGTCACGCTCGCGGCATCGTTTGGTCTGCCATTTCCAGTAGTGCATCGGCACCATGTGCGCCATGTCCACGCGGAATCCGTCCACGCCCATTTCCTGCCAGTAGCCGAGGATGGCGTCCATCTTCCGCCAAGTATCTGGCGTGTCTGCTAGATTGGCGTCTTGATCGGGAAGTGGGTGCACGTCATCACGTGGGGGACCGACAGTAAAGTTATGCCCGTAGTTGAGTTTAATGGTCTCGAACCAATCGTTGATCGATGGCGTCCATGAGATGACATTATTACCGGTGACCCTGCCGAATTTGCTCTCCGGCGGATAGGCCTCAGCACCATCCTTGGTCGGCAGTTTCAGCGGCGGACCACCGCCGGGATGAAGATCGCCGAGGTAGAAAAAATTATTGTTAGGTGTGAAAAACTGTGAGGTGTCGTCGTTTTTCCCGAACGACAACTCAGGACGCACATCGCTGGAATAGGAGCGGGCAACGTGGTTAGGCACAAAATCAATCAGTGCTTTCAGCCCGTGCTTTTCCATGCGGTTGAGTAGCGCACGGAACTCATCAAGGCGCTTCGCTGGATCTGTCGCATAGTCAGGACAGACATCAAAGTAATCGCGGATGGCATACGGCGAGCCAGCCTTGCCTTTGACTAGTATTGGATTATCCGCTGGTCGATCCGGGTAGCTGGTCGAGCTTGCTTGCTCTAACACACCAGTCAGCCAGATGTGGGTAATGCCGAGTTCCTTGAGCGACTTGAGCGCGGCATCGTTAATATCATCGAACTTACCGCTACCATTCTCCGCCATCGAGCCATGCGACTTGCGTGTCTCATCGGTATTGCCAAAATGGCGAACCATGAGCTGGTAAATGTGCGGGCGGGCGGGCTTTTCCACGGCACCGAGTGTGCCCGTGATCAGGATCATTGCAAGGAGGAGGTGTTTCATTTTTTGCACCTTTGTGAAGTTTGAAGTTTTTAATATTAATACTTAGTGACCGGCTTGCATTGGCTCCACGGATTCACCCGATTCATCACCATCCACGAACAGGGTGCACAGCGCGGCAATCAGGAAGGAAACACCGCCCATCATCACTGCTTTCATCGGGTCACCATCAAAAAGATATTTGACGATGGGGCCAAAACCAAGCGAGGCGATGATTTGCGGAATGACGATGAAGATATTGAATACGCCCATGTAGAATCCCATTTTCTCACCTGGCACCGAGTTAGAAAGCATCGCGTAGGGCATGGACAAAATAGACGCCCAAGCGATTCCAACACCTGCCATGCAAAGCAACAGGATGTTTGGGCTTGAGACAATTACCGTGCAAACAAGCCCCGCGCCACCGCATAGCAAGCACGCAAGGTGGATCGTTTTTGCCTTGGCGTATTTGACAATACCTAACAACAGAAAAGCAAAACCAAATGCCACCAGATTATATACGGCAAAACAGACGCCTGCCCAGCCTGTGCCAGCTTGGTAGTTACGCGCAGCTTTCAGCTGCCCAGCAAGTGTCTCCGCAGCCACGCCGGGGTCATTACTACTTTCCACCCACGAAGAGGCGATGGATAAAATCAGTGGGTTCTTTGCCTTCTCCTCGTCTGGCTGCGTGGTGGCAGATGCCGCCGCCGTAAAGTATGACTTCAACTCTTCTCCCGTGATTTTTTCTGCCGCAGTGGCAGCCGGTGCCTTCAGACCGAACATGGTCATCATCGTGTCCATCGTGCTTCGCTCATCGGGCTTGCCAGCGTCTTCCTTATCGATGGCATTTTTACGCTCCTCATACTTTTCACTAACCATAAGTGCCACTGCGAGTGATTTTTTATCTTTTTCCACGCGCTCCTTCGATGCCTCGTCATGAATGCCGAGCGGTGAGCCGTTGAATATTCCCTTACCCACCGAGGGAGTAAAAAATATCCACATGCAAAACAGCCCTAGCCAGGTAAAAAACTGAACGGGTGCGAGCTTTTTCATCGCTTCCGGCATGCTGGTGATGCCTTGAAAAATTTCCGCAAAAGCATGACCGATGCCACCGCCTTCTGCCTTCATTTTTTCAAACTCCTCCATGTCATCCGGCGGATACTCACGAGTTGTTAGGATGGTGTAGAGCACGGCAGCAAAGAACACTCCGGCACCTATGAAGAATGCCAGCTTAATCGCGGGTGGGATTGCGCTGTCTGTGGTCGCCTCACCACTCACGCCAAATCCATTTTTCAAAACAAAAGGCAGAATCGATGCCAGTACCGCGCCCGCACCGATGAGAATACTCTGCATAGTAAAACCAACTTTGCGTTGCTGCGCCGGCAACATATCTCCGACAAATGCGCGGAATGGCTCCATGCTAATATTGACCGAGGCATCCAGCACCCACAGCAGACCAGCTGCCATCCAGAGGGTGCTCGACATTGGCATGAAGATCAGTGCGATACTCGCAAAGATCGCCCCAATCAGAAAATACGGTCGCCTACGCCCAAGCCGAGTCCATGTCCTATCACTCATGTAACCAATGATCGGCTGCACAATTAATCCCGTCATTGGTGCCGCTAGCCAGAGTAATGGCAACTCGCTTTCTTCCGCGCCCAGAAACTGGTAAATTGCGCTCATGTTCGCCATTTGAAGACCAAAGCCGAACTGGATTCCAAAGAAGCCAAAGGACATGTTCCAGATTTGCCAGAATGAGAGACGTGGTTTTTCGTTCATAAGTCGATTGGTTTGGTATTGTGTGGGGTTGATTAGGAAACGGTAAAAGCTGCTGGTGGTATACCGTGCCAGATGTGGATTGGTTACTACTATTCTGGAAGGGATTTTAAAGGATGGGAAGGAGGATTTTCAAATGACTTTGCCTCACCTAGATTTCAAGCATCCATGACTATATGTTAGTCCATAACACATATCGAATGCTTAGCTTGCTCCATCAATCAGGAATCCCTAACATCCTTTTTCCTTGCATGATCATTTCGGTCATCCAGAATGTGCCTTAACAACAAGAAGGATGGCCTTACTCTCTAACCATTCTAAATGATCACACATCTGGTAACATCTGATATGCGATCAACTAATAATACTGTTCTGCAAAAAATAGTAGCGTTCACTCGATGCTAAAAGTATTCTGTTATTTAGAATTGACACTTAGCCCCAAATGCTAGAAAAACAACACATGAGAACTCTGATTAATCCATTTGCCGTTTTTGTTTTTGTAATCGCTTTGGCAGCACCGGTTTGGGCCGAGAAGGTAAACATGTCTCCGAAGACTCTCCATAAGCTCGCGACCCACGTGGTAACTGGCGAAGCAACGGCTATTTACGAGCGCACTGAAAAGAAAGGCGCTTGGAAATATACACATTGCGTTGTTGAGATCCGTGTCAAAGAATCGGAGAAGGGCAATGGAATCCAAAAAGGGAACTTGATCTATGCCCGGTATTGGCACCGTAAGTGGAGCAGCTTGCTAAGGCTGCCCCCTTCCACAAACGGTCATCGAGGATTGCCAAAGAAGGGTGACCGACTTCGCTTCTACCTAGCACGCAACGCGTACGATGGTTTCACGAACGAGAATAATGACGGCGGTTTCAACGTGATAGGAGCTAATGGTTTCGAGAGGCTGAAGTAGGCACCGTGGAACGGAAACTGCACTGGGCAGAACAAGCGGAAGGGAATCGAAGATCGCTGACCAATAGCCAATTGAACGCCGAGATTGTCAAACCTACCAAAAAAACCGAGGAGATAGAATTATGAATCAAGACAACCACGAGGCAATCTTTGCGGCAGCTTGGAACTGTGAGGGCAACACCAGCATCGAGTTGGATCCGTTGGACGTCAATCAGATCCTCGCCGATGAATACAATGGCTTTAAAGGGAGTGCCCTGACCCGCACCCAGCTCTGGGACATGGAGGTCAAGAAAGCTGCCCGCCCCGATATCTTCATTCCCGGCGTGATCCGCGCTGGAACCGCCCGCAGCTGGGGCCGTCGCGAGTTGGAAAGTGGTGACGAAGTTTTCACCCGTGTATCGGAACAACGACTTTGGCTTCAGCCCGACAGTTTTGGAACTGTTATCGAAGCCTGCTATTTGAATCACTCAAGCCAGCAAGTGACCTTCATTGGCCTGCCCGAGGTTGAGGACGATGAGGGGCGGACAATTATCGCTTCTCCCGAACAGCCGCTCTTTCACGTGGTCCACGGAGTAAGCGGTACGGAAGTAGCGCCACTCAACACCTGGCGTATCTTACATCTTGCGAGCGATGAACGCGGTGAGCTCGCCAGGCGTTTCGAGCTGATGTCGCAGGCTCCAGGTCTGCCCGAATACGTAGAACGCTATATCGAGGACGTTCTGAAGATTCCGCTCACCAGAAAGTCATGACGGAGTCTTTCCGCTCCAATTTCCACTCCCAGCAAACCGGGGACCGCAAGCGGCTTGAATTTCGTCCTTAAAGAAGCAAACTAACAATCACTCCCGATCCGGACATTGCCATGACTCAAATTCCAGACGAACAAAGTGAGAACGGCTCATTTGAACGGCAGCCCGACGAATTTCGCAATTGGGTGAATGCACCCGAAACGGGGCGATACCATCTCTATGTCTGCAAGGCCTGTCCATGGGCGCACCGAGCTTGGCTGACACGAAACCTCATGGGCTTGGAGGATGCCGTCAGCGTCAATTTCGTCGATCCGATTCGCGATGACGAGACTGGCTGGACCTTCAGCGACGGCGACGGGCACGGGCTGGACGATGTCGAAAACTTCAAATACCTCTCCGAAGCTTATCAAAAAACAGACCCGAACTTTAAAGGGCGCATTACCGTGCCGGTGCTGTGGGACAAAAAGGAGAAGCGCATCGTTAACAACTCCGAGGACGACATTATCGAAATGTGGGCGGGCGTGCTTAAACCGCTGGCCAGGCATCCGGTCGATCTCTTCCCCGCGGACATCAAAGACGAGCAGGCCGCGGTGAGCCAACGCATCTATGAGAATGTCAACAATGGTGTCTACGAAGCAGGCTTCGCGAGTTCGCAGTCCGCCTACGAGGAAGCGTATACGAAACTATTTGATACACTCGAGAGTCTTGAGGCACGCCTCTCCGATGGCCGCGAATACTTGTTTGGTGCGCGTGTCGTGGAAACGGATTACCGTCTCTTTTGCTCACTCGTGCGCTTCGATGTGGTTTATTTCGGCCATTTTAAATGCAATAAAAAGCGGATCCGTGATTTCCCGAAACTACAGGCTTATTTGGAACGCATTTACCGCAATCAAGGTGTTTCCGAGACGGTCAACCTCGACCACATCAAGCGCCACTACTACTACACACACGACGACATCAATCCGACGCGAATTGTGCCGCTTGGGCCTGATTTAGACTGGGACTAGCAAAGCCCTGTGGCTACTGCCTGAGCGTTTTTTGACGCGTCCGCTCACTAAAGGGTAGTTGATTTCCTGTCTCTCCCTCTACCTCAACATGGCGACTACGATCAATAGGATCGCAACCGCCATGCAGATGCTGGTCCGAATGAGGTTGAGGCGGTTCCACGCCGGTTCGAATGATTGGCGGGCTTCCGCCAATTCGGATTCGCTCATCGTGTTGAGTTCGAGCGTTTGCAGTTGATTGTTGAGTGGCACGTTGCCCGCGAACGTCGGTAGTTGAACGCCGAAAACATAGAAAGCCGTTGCCGCGATGAGGAGGCCCCGCGCGAGTCCCTCTAGTTGGCCGAAACCCATCACCGTGGCGATGAGTAAGCTGAGGATTGATCCTAACCAGACCACCACGAAGATGGGGTGATTGCGTTGGATGATGCCGTCGATCTCCTGGAAACCACGTATAAACCCGCGATCCTCCAGGCGCCCCAGCCCTGGCATGACGAGGAGCGCGAAGGTGAAGAGGAGACCGGTGACGAGGAGTGTCGACAGAATGGCAATTGCAAGGACGCCGTTGAAAATGATCTGAGTTGTCATGAGAACGTGAATTTAGGAGAAAATGATTGGAAACAGGCAAAAATCGGGTCAAGCCGTAGCTCCAAGTTGCTGTAGCAGAGTCAACTGATCGAGAATCTCCCATTCTTCCACGATCAGCCCATCTTGGAATTTGCTTATGACACAGCCTTCGACATCGACCGATTTGTGTGTCGGTGGCATGCCGAGAAAATCGCCATGGTGTGAACCGGTGAAGCGAATACGGGTGGTGACGGATTCGCCTGTGCTAAGTTGTTCGAGTATCGAGATCTTCAAATCCGGGAAGGCGGATCTGAATGCCGCCACAAAGGCGGCCAACTCTTGCGGACCGTTCATTCGCTCGGTGGGTGATGTGTATTTGTAATTCGGAGACACTGCCTCGTGTATCACACTGATGTTGCCTCTGTTAAACACTTCCTCGATGAAGTATTGGATGATGTGTTCGTAATTCATAAGTATTTTCTGCTTTGGATTTTAGTTTTTTTGGGGGGCATGGCTCAGCCCAATGCTTCATGATTTTGTGACCACTTTTAGCCGTTCGAAGGGAGAGTAGCTGAACGTGCCGCCCTCCCGGAAAGTGTTAGGCGAAGGCTCCTGCGAGGTGCGCTTTTTGCAGGAAGCTCCGGAAATCCCGAGGTGGCCGACCAAGGGCACGCTGAACGCCGTCACCGAGGCTGGCGTTCCGTCCGTCGAGGACTTCGTTAAAGAGATAGTCCACGAGCTGGATCATACCTTTCGGCAAACCGCCTTCCTCAAGTCCTTCCACAAAGGTCTCCCGCGAGACGTCAATCACCGAGAGTTCACGGCCAGTCACTTCATGAAAGATCGCTGCAATGTCCCGGAAGGTCAGTAGCTCTGGCCCGGTCAACTGATAGATCTGGCCTGCGTGCCCGTCCCCTGTGAGGGCGGCGGTAGCGACGTCAGCGATGTCATCGGCATCGACGTAACCCTCGCCGACATGGGCATTTGGCACCGCAAGGGTTCCGCTCATGAGGAGGTCACGGAAGAAGGATTCGGAGAAATTCTGGTTGAACCAACCGCAGCGAACGATCGTCGCGGGGATGCTGGAGTTGAGCACGATACGCTCACAAAGTTGCGCTTCTTCTTCTCCTCGGCCGGAGAGTAGGACGATCCGCTCGACGCCGCAGTTTTCGGCAACTGCCAGCAAGGCGCGGATATGATCGGACGCTCCGGGAACGGAAAGGTCGGGATGGTAGGTCACGTAGAGGGCCTTGACGCCCGCGAGGACTTCATTCCAGTTCGAGTCATCGTGCCAATCGAAGCTCGGGCTACTTGAGCGGGAGGCGCTCCGGACATCGTGCCCGAGGGCTTTCAATCGCCCGACTACGCGGCGACCGGTTTTGCCGCTGCCCCCGATCACGAGGAAGTGTGCGATGGCTGAGTTCTTGGTGTCGGTCTGTTGGGATGTGTGGTTTGCTTTCATCGGTTACAATATGACCAAAAGCGTTTCGTTCCGCTATGGCAGCAGCTCCACAAGAATTGACTATTCGTCCAAACGCAGCCTATTCTATCCCATGTCAGCTCATCGCACGGCAAACTCCACTGAGGAGGCATTTCAATCCGTCGATCCCCTTGGCGAGGCCTTGCAGGCGCTTCGGTTGAGCGGGACTTTCTTCTGTCGCTCGGAGTTGAGCGCGCCGTGGGGAATCGATCTCCCACCCATGCCGGACAGCCTGATATTCCATATCGTGACCGAAGGATCGGCCTTGATCACTTTCCCCAATGGCAATCGGTTTCAGATGGAGGCCGGCGACTTCGCGCTTGTTCCCCAGGGCCGGGGGCACGCGATTCTCGACTCGGCTGAGACGCGCCCGGTCAACCTGTTCGACTACGAGCGGCCGCTCTTGAGCCCGCGTTATGAGTTGCTCGAAATTAACGGTGGAGGTGCACCGACCAGCCTGATCTGCGGCGTCGGATCAGTCAAGGATCCAGCTGCCAGAAGGATGGTAAGCCTCCTTCCCGGGATCATCCCGATGCGGGCTTCGAACCCAGGCAACGAGTGGCTTAGCGGCTCGGTACAGATCATGATGGAGGAAGCCCGCAGCCTGGGTCCGGGCGGGGACGCGGTTATTACCCGATTCTCAGACATCCTCGTGGTCCAGGCTATTCGTCATTGGCTACGGAACGATCCAAATGCCCAAAGCGGTTGGCTGGGTGCGCTGCAGGATCCGCAAGTCGGCCGAGCCCTTGCCCTCATGCACCGCGACCCCACGCATCCTTGGACAGTGGAATCGTTGGCCGGGGCGGTAGGAGTCTCCCGCTCCGGCCTCGCAGCACGGTTCGCCGATCTCGTGGGCGAGCCGCCGATGAGCTACCTGCGGAAGTGGCGGTTTGAAGTCGCCCACCACCGACTGCGCGATACCGACCAGACTCTCGCCGAGATCGCCGAGGATCTGGGTTACGAAAGCGAAGCCAGCTTCTCGCGCGCTTTCAAGAAGGCCACCGATCAAACACCGGGTAGCATCAGAAGTAAAGCCTCTGCGGGGTCTTCCTAGCCTCATTTCCCTTGAGTCGGCGGTTCATGAATTCCACAGTTTTGCTATAACAATATGACGACGCTTGTAGTAGGAGCAACAGGAGCAACCGGGAAGTTGCTCGTCAGCCAACTTCTTGCCCGTGGAGAGCAAGTGAGAGCAATCGTGCGCTCCATCAACAAATTGCCTGAAGATATCAGGGAACACCCGAATTTTTCTGCCATCGAAGCGGGTATTCTGGAATTGATAGACCAGGAACTAACTGAACACGTCCGAGGGTGTACGGCAGTTGCTTCATGCCTCGGACACAATCTGACGTTCAAAGGGATGTTCGGACATCCGAGGCGACTTGTCACCGATGCGACTCGCCGATTATGCCGTGCGATCAAGGCGAACGAGTCAGCACAGCCAACTAAATTTGTGCTGATGAATACGACAGGAGTGAGGAACCGTGATCTGGATGAGACGATTTCGTTCGCTCAGCATCTTGTTATCGGGCTGATCCGCGTCTGCGTGCCTCCACATGCTGACAATGAGGGCGCAGCCCACTATCTAAGAACCGAGATTGGACAGGATGACAAGGCCGTGCAGTGGGCGGCGGTTCGACCTGATAGCTTGGTCGATCAAGATGCGGTGAGCGAGTATGAACTGCACACCTCACCCACCAGAAGTGCGATCTTCGATTCGGGCAAGACGAGCCGCATCAATGTCGCCCGCTTTATGGCTGATTTGATCATAAGTCCCGAAGCTTGGCAAACATGGAAGGGGGCGATGCCAGTGATCTACAACATTGCAGAACAAGACGTGGCTGACGCCCGCGAGATTTGATTAGCTGCGCCCACCCTACGGGCTACCCGTTGGTCGTCTATCCTGCGCTGCGCTTGTATTCCCCAGGTATTTGCACGTTGCTCCGCTGCACTGCCGCCGAATTTACCTCCACAGGCATACCAGATGGTCGCTCACCCTTCCACAAAACCACCGAAGGCTTGTAGGTGGTCTGGACAGGAGCGGTAGCGACGTGCCCCACAGGGGTGAGGGAGCTGGCGGTGCCACCCAATCAATTGGCTTCAGATAGTAGTTTCTTCATTTTCATGTTCTGGTATTTCTACAAGGGACTTGAACCCCATTTACAACGTGCCCATGCTGGGCACACACAAGTCGCGGATGATCAACTGCCTGCCCGCGCCGAGTCGAAAGTTGAATGGCCGTTCAGACACAAAACCTGAATTTGGAGCGCGCTGTCGGCAGGCAATGACATCGCTTTAACGTGTTAAGTATTTTGCCGTCTATGACGAGTTGGGAGATGACTATTACAAAAAGCTCCTGGCGGTGTCCGAAAGACATTGGGTAACCACGACTCACCACCCCATCCAGGTGTTCAGAATCTCGATGGCTGCTGCCTGATCGATGATGCTTTTCTGGCGTTTGGCGTTTTTTCCTGCCTGGTGGAGTTTTTCGGCGGCGGCGATGGTGGTCATGGTTTCATCGCAGAAATGCAGTGGAGATTCTCGCTAAAAAACAGGCTCTTGCAAGTAACCTCTGTACTGTTACAATCGTACTATGGTCAAGCTACTTGAAGTTCAGAAGCAGGCGGCGGAACTCTCCTCTGAAGATAAGGAGGGTTTGTTGGCATATTTGATTCATGAGCTACCCGATCCTGTCAGGGGGGCAGACGATGCTGAAGTTCTTCGTCGCGAAGAAGAGATGGATTCTGGAGCAATCCAACCCATTTCCCACGAAGAATTTCTGAATCAAGTGGGTCGTAGGTAAACATGTTACAGATTGTCTATCACCCTCGGGTTCCTTCCGAGGCTAGGGATCTCGTTAAGTATTATGACGATATCAACCCTGAACTAGGTGACCGATTCTGGCATGAGCTAACTTCAGCGATTGATTACGCCGGGCGATATCCTGAGCGACATCATTTTGATTTACTAGGTGTGGGCTTGAGACGGAGCAACTTGAAGGATTTTCCAATTCATTTTTTGTTTCGCGTATTCCCTGAGCATATCCGCATCACGGTTATCAGGCATGATCATCGTCATCCCTCTTACGGTGTAAGAAGACGATGAAGCGGTCTGACATATCGTCAAATCGCGGGGAAATTGAATTCCTGTCTACTACCAACCCATCCAAGTATTCAGGATCTCGACAGCTGCTGCCTGATCGATGATGCTTTTCTGGCGTTTGGCGTTTTTTCCTGCTTGGTGGAGTTTTTCGGCGGCGGCGATGGTGGTCATGGTTTCATCGCAGAAATGCAGTGGAGTATCGGGCAGCCGGGCGCGAATTTTGCCACCAAACGCACGGCACTTGGCGGCGGCAGTGCCTTCTGAACCGTCCATGCGTAGCGGCAGGCCTAACACAATTTGCTGGACTTGCCGCTCGCTAACGAGCTCGGCAATACGCTCGACGGCATCCACCTCGCGCACCTGGATCGTTTCCAGTGGGTGCGCCATGATTCCCGCAGCATCTGTCGCGGCAATCCCGATGCGGGCGTCACCGTGGTCGATGGCTAGGACTGGGTGGGCTGTGGTCATTTACAAAAGTTCATCCGGCAACTGGGCGCCGAGGTCTTTGATCGCGTCCGCCTGCTGGCGGTTGGCGATGAGCAGGGCGTCATCGGTCTGCACGATGATGAGGTCATCCACACCTAACAGGGCTACCTTGCTCCCTTTGCGGGCGTTGAAGATGATGTTGTTCTCGGAGTCGATTTCCGCGAGTTCGGTGTTGGTGCTGTTGTTGTCGCCTTGCTGATCAAGGTACTTGGCAACGGAGATCCACGAGCCGACATCGTCCCAATCGAAGGTCGCTTCGATATTGAGCACGCGACTGGCATTCTCCATCAGGGCGTAGTCGATAGAAATTGGCGTGAGGTTTGGAAACTTTTCACCGACGGCAGATTTCACGTCATCTGACTGGCGGATCTCTGAGATAAAGTTGGCAAGCTCCGGGGTATGTGCGGCTAGCTCGGCGGTTACGGTAGAAACCGACCAGATAAACATTCCGGCGTTCCATGCGAAGTTTCCCTGATCGAGAAACGTCTGTGCGAGTTCAGGGGCTGGTTTCTCACGGAAACGATCCACCTCATGCGGGTGGTGGGTCAATGTGGTTTCCAGCTTGGCGGGCGCTCCGCGCTCAATGTAGCCGAATGACGGACACGGCCAAGTTGGCTTGATGCCGACGGTTACTAACGCCTCATTTTCAGACGCCACTGTCATGGCGTCACGCATGACGGACTGATAGGCATCGGTGTCGTTGATGAGCTGATCAGACGGCAGCACCATCATTGTAGCATTAGGATTTCTAGCAGCAACCAGCGCCACGCCGAGTGCCACAGCCGGTGCGGTATCGCGTTTCGCTGGCTCAGCGAAGATATTTTCAGACGGTAATTCCGACGCCACCTCACGCACCGCTTCCTCCTGGAGCGCGTTGGTTAGAATCAGGATGTTTTCAATCGGGACAAGGCCATCTAACCGAGAGATCGTCTGGTTCAACAGGGTGGTGTCGCCAAAGAGATTAAGTAGCTGTTTTGGCCGGGCATTTCTTGAAAGGGGCCAAAAGCGTGTGCCGCTGCCGCCAGCGAGGATAAGAGCATAATGATCGGGATTCGGATCGGACATGGGCGCAGCATGGTAAGTGAACCCAACAATGAAAAGTAGGAATGCTGAAAAAACTCTCCCGATTTCCCCTTTCCATCCAACGGATTAGGGGCTATCTTAAACTCATGTCACAGGAGATTTCAGACAAGAATTGGATCGAAACGAGCGCATCATTCGCACCAGCCATGCTGGGTGCGGCTGCGGGCGTGATTCTTGGTGACCTGATGAGCCGCGAAGCACGGCGGCCTGTTGCACTGGCACTCGCCGCACTTGGGGCGGCAGCACTCGCTCCCAGCGTTGTCGGCTCTGTAGCCGAAAAAGTGAACGGCCCCAACAGCCGCAGAGGAAACCGCAGGACTCTACGTAACATCCGTGACGCAGGCTACTCGCCAGATGAGTTTGCTGACCTCGAAGACGAGATTGGCGAGCACATGTTTGTGGGCTAGAAAAGTCCTATGACTCGTGTTCTGCTCACTGGAGCTACCGGCAGGCTCGGCAGTGCATTTCTCTCACTGTGGTCTAGTCGTGGGGATTTTTCTGTGATCGCACTCTCCCGAGACGATGCTGATCTGAGCAAACCAGAACAGCTTGAAGACATTCTTCATTCGTATGATTTTGAGGTGCTGGTCAATCCAGCAGCTATGTCGGGTCTAGAGGAGTGTCTCGATAAGCCTGACGATGCGAATGCCATTAACGCGCAATCACCCGAAGTCATGGCAAAGGTGTGCAGTGAGAAAAACGCACGGTTCATCCATTTCAGCACCGACTATGTTTTTAGTGGCGAGGAGCCTGATAGGAAATCAGAGTCTGGCGGCACGGCACCAGTGAATGAATACGGGAAGACTAAGCTTCTGGGTGAGCAAAAAATCCTAGATCAATACCCCGGTGCACTCATCGCCCGAGTTTCCTGGCTGTTTGGCCCGACCCCTGCAGATCGTCCATGCCATTTTGACCAAGTTCTTGAGCGTGCTATCTCGGGAGACCCGCAACAATACATCCATGATAAGTATTCGATGCCGACGTTTACCCACGATGTAGTTCGCTGGACGGAAGCCTTATTAAAAAACAAAGAATCCCAAGGAGTATACCATCTGTGCAATACTGGCGAGCCTGAGAGCTGGCACAGCTCGGCAGAAAAGCTATGCTTATTAGCGGTCGAGCAGGGAGCCCTCATCAAGCGTCCAGGCATCTCAGCTTTATCAATTACAGACGCGCATTTTTTCCGCGAAAAACGCCCTGTTCATACCGCCATGTTTCCTACGCGACTGGTAGATGAGGGTATTGCACACCCTCGTCATTGGCTGGATGCTGCTACAGATTACTTGAAAATCCGTTGACCACACGCGGCTGCCAGTACAGAATGACATCAAGATGAAATCTATAATCTCCCTCATTTTACCCGTCGGCGCGTGTATCGGCATGGTTAGCTGTGAATCATTGAACAAGCCTCTTAGCGGCAGCGACTCATTCAATCCCTTGGATGGCCCAGGAACTGCAGTTGCAGCAGAAAACAGCGATCCCTACGGCCCCGCTTTTACTCCCGGCACTTTCTTACAAACGGTCTCTCCAAGCACCTCTTTTTTTAAGGCATACCCCAAGGATAACGACCAGCCCACGAAAATTTTGGCTGACTACACGGACGTAAAAGTCGTTTCATCAAAAGGCTCATACGTAAAAGTAGAAGTCGTTGATACCGGTGACGTAGGATATGTGCCCTCAGTTATGTTAGGCGAGAAGCGCGCTCCTGAGGATATTCCAGATTCCGGCTCTCCTACGGATGTCCCCGGAGAAGTTGCCCCAGATCCCGTAGCACCCAGCATCGAGCCCCCTACAGCATCAGGCGTAGCACCTGCGGCTCCAGCAACGGACCCTGCAGCTGACACTCCGTCAGCCCCAGCCACTGCCCCAGAGCCAAAGTCCAAGGGCATTGAGCCACCGAAGGTTGTCGAGCCTTCCGAGTAACTCTATAAAAAATACCCATTTGAAAACGGCGGTATCGACTCAGGTGCTGCCGTTTTTGTTTCCCCACTGTTATTGAATAGTAAGACCTGACACTTCTTGATAGCATTGCAGCCACAAAAAACACTTAGCCAAGATGAGTGAACAATTTTCAGAATTTGGCCAGCGCCTATGCATGGGTAGCGGCATTGAGGAGCTCATGGACGATCTGGGTAATGCTCTGGCACTTGGAGGCCCAGACACTTTGATGTTAGGCGGTGGTCAGCCAGCGCATATACCGGAAGTCAACGCACTGTGGCGCAGACGAATGGAGGAAATTCTCGCCACATCGGGCGGCATGGAAAAAATGCTGTCGAATTATGACCCTCCTCGTGGAAACCCAACCTTTCTTGATGCGCTCGCCGAGCTATTCAACCGAAGTTTTGGATGGGACATTACGGCAAAAAACATCGCTATCACTGCTGGCGGTCAAACCGCATTCTTTTTCCTCTTCAATGCTCTTGCTGGAAAATTTCAAGACGGCAGCTGCAAAAAAATCCTCTTACCATTAGTTCCAGAGTATATCGGCTACGCTAACCAGTCTGTTGGATCTGATATTTTTCGTGCTGTAAAACCGAAGATTGAAAAAATCGACGCGCACGAGTTCAAATACCGTGTGGATTTTGACAACCTTCATATCGACGACGACACTGCTGCTATCTGCGTTTCTCGGCCAACGAACCCAACCGGAAATGTCCTCACCGACAACGAGATTTCCCGCCTAGCCGCACTCGCCGATCATCACAACATCCCTCTGATCATCGACAACGCCTACGGTGCTCCATTTCCCAATATCATTTTTACGGAAGCCACCCCCGTGTGGAATGATAATATTATCCTCACACTTTCACTTTCAAAAATCGGTCTACCCGGAACCCGTACGGGAATCGTAGTGGCACGTGAAGATATCGCATCAGCTGTTGCATCAATGAGCGCTATCGTTGGGCTCGCTAACGGCAACGTCGGTCAAGCTCTGATGGAGCCACTGGTCCGCAGTGGTGAAATACTCTCCCTCAGCAATGATACGGTGCGGCCATTCTATATTAAAAAGTCAAAGCAAGCGCGTGACTGGGTGGATGAATTCTTCGATGCGGCACTCCCCTATCGCGTCCACGCGCGTGAAGGTGCTCTTTTTCTCTGGTTGTGGTTCGAGGATCTACCGATCAGCTCAAAGGAGCTCTATGAACGACTGAAAGCGCGTAAAGTGCTGATCATTTCTGGGCACTACTTTTTCTTTGGTCTGGACGACACAGAGAGCTGGAAGCACCGCGATGAATGCATCCGTGTGACCTACACAATGGATGAACGAACCGTACGTGAGGGCATCCGGATTATTGCCGAGGAAGTCGCAAAAGCATATGCCGAAACTTGGGCAAATGCTTGAACAAAAGCACACACAGCTATCGCTACTAGGGCAGAAGATGATCTGCTTGAGGCCCTATATTATAGCTGCATTAACCTGCTTCCTTTCCCTATCGGCAAAGGCTGCTCAGGACAAACTATGGCACGCTGATTTTGAGGCCGCTAAGCAAAAAGCCGCTCAGGAAAACAAGGACTTGCTGCTCCACTTTTCAGGCTCCGACTGGTGCGGCTGGTGCATGAAACTGAGCCATGAAGTACTCAGCAAAAAAGCATTTGCCGATGAAATTTCTGAAGATTTTGTCATGGTCAATATCGACTTTCCACGCAGAAAGGAATTAGCGCCTGAGCTATCACAACAGAACGCTATTTTGAAGGCGGCATATACTGTCACCAGTTACCCGACCATCATCCTTTGCGACAGCCAGGGCAGACCTTATGCCCGCACCGGATACCGGAAAGCCGATGCCAATGCTTACCACGAGCACATCACCCGCCTACGCGAAAACAAAAAGACGCGTGATGCAGGATTTGCCGCCGCAAAAAATCTCAAAGGTATTCAAAAGGCACGCACACTCGAAAAAGCATTGTCGCTGATGCCCTCCTCCGCTTTTTCATTCTATGAAAATGAGGCCTTACAAATTCATACAGCCGACCCCGATGACGTCAGTGGATTTTATAACCGTTACCTCATCCAGAAAACATCTACGGAGGTTCGCAGTCTCGCTAAACCTTTCTTATCCAAAGGAAACTACAAGGCTCTTATCGAGGAAGTCGATCACTACATTCGTGAAAACAAACTTACCGCAGAACCTCTCCAAACGGCTCTTTTGGTAAAACTCACTACACACTACATTTCGAAAAATCACGATGAGGCTCTGAAGTGTGCCGACAAAATCATTGCCATCAATGACATCAGTAATCCGGGGCGATACGCGACCATGCTCAAAAAACGCCTCATCAGAAAAGCCGCAGGTGAGTGAGCCATGAGAGCATTGATGTAAAATTGTGCTTCTTGCCCACCAACCATCCATGCTTAACTCTTAGTTATGTGGATTTGGTCTAAACTCTCAGGTGCCCAATGGATGGACGCGTGGGAAGATCGTTTTTATGGTAACCCAAACGCAGTTATCTCACGGCTAAAGACCCAGAAAACGATCCGTGTGGAGGTTTACACAGAAACCAAAGCCGAAGCGGAAAAAATCCAGAAGCTCTTCGGAGGAAGTATTCGCAAGCTCGTTCATAAGAACTGGGCAGCTATGAAAGAGCCCATACGTGCTCCGCTTCGTATTCGCAGCTCCATCATCATCACAGGTTCTCGAGAGGAAGATGCGGTCGAAAAGCTGGCAGCTGAATTCCCTGGCAGGCATATTATCCGAATCCCAGCCGATATGGCTTTCGGCACAGGCGACCACGCCACGACATCCACCTGCATGCGGCTGCTGGTCGACTACGCCAAACAAAGGAATAAAGAAAAGTGGGACATGCTGGATCTTGGCACTGGCACCGGTGTCATCGCGATTGCTGCGAGAATGCTAGGCGCCACATCATGCCATGGCATGGACTTCGACCCGCAGGCGGTCAAAGTAGCCCGCAGGAACGTTCGTGAAAACCACGTTAGCAAAGTCAGCATTTCCGAAACGGATGTCCTCAAGTGGAAGCCCGACCGAAAGTGGCCCGTCATTGTTGCCAATATGTTTTCCACCATCCTACAGCAGGCTTTTCCGGTGATTGCCGACGCATTGGAAAAAGATGGAAAACTCGTCGTATCCGGCATCCTCCGTGATCAGTGGGAGGAAACCCAAAAAGCAGCCCATTCAGAGGGTCTTGAATTCGAAAAAGTCATCACCAAAGGCAAGTGGGTCACCGCATCTGGCGGCTTCGGGAAGGGATCGTAAAAAATATTTGCCAGCTTGCCGCATTAGACTTGCATCAGCAAAAGTATGCGCTAACTAATCCCCCATCGCTCCGTAGGGGGGTGCCCGTGGAAATCACCTGTCTCCCCTCTTTAGGGATGTGATTCATTATTCACCACCAGCACCAGACTATCTCACCATGGACTCTATCTCAGCTCGCGTCGCTAACGTCGCTCCGTCTCTTACCCTGTCAGTCACCAACCAAGCCAAGGCGATGAAAGCCCGAGGCGAAGAAGTCTACGGTCTCGCCGGCGGTGAGCCGGATCAGGACACCCCTGACTTCATTAAGCAGGCTGCCGTCGAAGCCCTCTCCCAGGGGAAAACAAAATACACACCCGCGGCCGGAATTCCTGAGCTTCGTGAGGCAATCGCAAACAAGCTCAAGACGGACAACGGCATCGAATACGATCCGCGCCAAATTGTCGTCAATAGTGGTGCCAAGCAGTCGTGTTTTAATGCCATTCTCGCTGTTGTCGAAGAGGGTGACGAAGTGATTATCCCATCTCCATATTGGGTCAGCTATCCGGAGATGGTTCGCCTCGCTGGTGGCGTTCCCGTGTTTGTAGAAACAACCGCAGAGAACAACTGGAAAATCACTCCTGATCAGTTCGAGGAAAACATGAGTGGTCTCACCAAGATGATCATTCTCAATACACCCGGAAACCCAACCGGCTCTGTCTACACAGCGGATGAGCTTCGCGCTCTCGGCGAAGTAGCTCTTTACGAGGACATTATCATTCTTGCTGATGAAATTTACGAGCACCTCGTTTATGGTGACACGAAGCACACCAGCATCGCCTCACTCAGCAAAGACATCTATGATCTCACCATTACGGTAAACGGATTTTCGAAAGCCTACTCCATGACTGGATGGCGTATCGGATACACCGCAGCTCCAACAGAGCTTGCCGCAGCGATGTCCCGCATCCAAGGGCACACTACTTCTAATGCGACTAGCTTTGCGCAATACGGTGCACTCGCAGCTCTTGAAGGTGGCAAGGACTTCATCAAGGATCTAAATGCGGAGTATGATGTTCGCAGGCAATTTGTTTATGCAAGGCTTGCAGCCATTCCTAACATCAAGGTTACCGAGCCCCAGGGAGCATTTTACTTCCTAGTCGATACCACTGCGCTTGGCCTCACATCAGTTAACCTCTGTGACAAGCTGCTCAACCGCTACCGTGTCGCTGCCGTTCCAGGTATCGCATTCGGAAATGACAATAGCATTCGTATTAGCTACTGCACCACACTTGATGTGATCAACGAAGGCCTCACTCGTTTCGAGGAGTTCTGCAAGGCGCACTAAAGCCTCAAAAACTCTGAATCTAAAATTTCAACAACGCGGCATGACTTTATGGTTATGCCGTGTTTTTCATGGGTAAATAACATGATCTAACACCAGCCCATCCGGCGGCGCACAGAATGGTGCTCTCCCATGAGGCAGATCTACCGGCTGATCAAGCAAGGATGCGAGGTCATCCAACCTTAGCCTCCCCTGTGCGGCGTATACAGCAGATCCCGTTAGTAGACGCGCCATTTTATAGAGAAAGCCACTACCTGAAAACGTTAGCCGATAGCCATCATCCAGCGATTGAAGCCCTGCACGCTCGAGAATCCGAACGTAGCTTGTCTCGGCTGTTTCATTTCCTCTGACGGCAGCAAATGCGCGAAAATCGTGCTCGCCTTGAAGAATTTTAAGTGCCTGCTCCAGAGTCGCCGGATCGAGCTGTCGCGGAAGGTGCCAGGCAAGCCCGGCTTTCAAAGGAGGGAGTACTGGAGTGAGGCATAGATCATAGGTGTATGATTTACTGATGGCGCAAAAGCGGGCATGAAAATCCTTTGCTACTTCTTCACACTCCATAGCACGAATCGTTGGCGGCAGCTTGGTGTTCACGGCAGGTACCCAGTTAAAAGGATTCATGCTCATACCATCGGGCACATCAAAATGAATCACCTGGCCCAGTGCATGCACTCCGGCGTCAGTGCGCCCGGAAGCATGAACGCGCACATTCTCTTTTGCCACCTCACTGATCGCTTTTTCAAGGTGATCTTGAACGGTGTTTCCCTCAGGCTGAGTTCCCCAGCCTGAGTATGGCCTACCATCGTAAGCTATCTTTAATTTCAGTCGCACAGGCAAATATTAGTCACATTTGGCTAGTAATAACAATCCCTGCATCACGTTCCTCAAGCATCCAAGATCTGAACTACTCGCCCATTATCTGATAGCTCAAATTGGAGCCACACCGCATTTTCCGGTAAAAGATTAGGAAACTTGTCAGGCCACTCGACAACCACGACACCCTCTTCCTGAAGGTATTCATCCCAACCGATACGCAAGACCTCATCATCAAAGTCCATGCGGTAGAAATCAAAGTGAAAGACAGGCAGTCTCCCACCGATGTATTCATGTGCCAGAGTAAATGTAGGGCTTGTCACCTTCGATTTACATTCCAACCCGGCCACAATACCCTTAGTGAAATGTGTTTTTCCAGCACCAAGGCCTCCTTTCAGAGCCAGAACATCACCTGTCTTCAAGGTTGCGGCCACTTCTTTACCTAAGGCGATCATTGCCTCAGGTGAATCAATTTCCCTGACCCAATTTGTTTCCAATATTCCAGAAATCACTCGGGTTTTCCACCGAATCCATGGAGACAAAACGCAACAATATCGCGTAACATTTCTTCACGATCGATCTCCTCCACCTCAGCTTGCCCGCCGGCACTGAGCTGAAGTGCTAGTTTACCCAGTCCATGGTAGTAAACGACCGTACCCGAAGCAAAAACGATATGCTTGACCACCTGCACAGGAGAAAGATGAGGATAATGCACCAGAAACGCCCGTGCAAATGTTTGAAATACTTCTGTGTATAAATTCCGGCTAACAGAGGGGATCGTGTAGTCACTTTCAATCAAATACCTAGCCACAAGTCGAAGCATCAACCCTGATCGAACATCGCACTCTTCTGGCAACACTACCGGGCGCATGAAACTAGTCATAACTCGCTCAAGAGGAACTTTTTCAAGTCCCCCATACTGTTCGATCGCTTCTTCGAGTAACTTGATCCGGTACTTATTGATCGGATTCATACAGCGCTTTACCGTTTCCTGAATCAAACCCTCTTTTCCGCCAAAATGGTAGCTGACACTAGCGAGGTTAACACCCGCAGCGTTAGTCACATCACGCACCGACACATCCTCAAAGCCACGCTCTGCAAAAAGATTCCACGCCGCATCTAAAATTTGCTCTCTTGTTTCCACTGGTGACTATAATATTCCGTGTCTTATCGCATGGTCAACTCTTTTTTTAAACGACTGTATAAACAGATGCTTACACACTCTCTGCTTTTCTTCCAATGAATGATCTGTCCATGCTCACCCATGTCAAATGCCAGCAAAACTAACATCGATCTGCACCATGAAGACTGTCTTTCTGGTATGCATAAGCTCCAAGCCGACAAGATCGATCTAGTGGTGACCTCTCCTCCCTACAACCTGGGAATCGACTACGCCACATACAAGGATACAGCCGAGCGCCCGGCATTCATTCTTTGGTGCATGGATTGGGCAAGAGAGGTGAAGCGACTGATGACGGATGACGCCTCGTTCTTCCTAAATGTAGGTGCTGCACCGAGCAACCCTCTGCTCCCTCACCAGCTGATCCTTGCCCTCACTGAAGGAGATCAGCCTATCTTCACATTGCAAAACACTTTCCATTGGATCAAATCAATCTCCGTGGAAACCAAACAAGGCGAAACTGTTAGCGCCGGTCATTTCAAACCCATCAATTCCAAGCGCTATGTGAACGACTGCCATGAATACGTTTTCCACCTAACAAAAAACGGAACCACCTCGCTGGATAGGCGCGGTGCGGGTGTCCCCTACGTCCACAAATCTAACATCAAACGCTGGGGACACACAGGAGGCGAAGATAAACGGTGCCGTGGTAACGCATGGTTCATCCCATACGATACTATTCAAAGCCGTGACAAGGAGCGCCCCCATCCTGCTACCTTCCCGGTTGGGCTTGTCGAACAATGCATACGCATTCATGGCAGAAGTGCAGACACCAACCTGTTAGACCCTTTTAACGGAATTGGAACATCAGCAGTGGCATCAGTTCGCTCGAGTATCGCGTCTTACACAGGGTTCGATATCGACGAAGGATATCTGGCTGTCACTCATGAGCGTCTGGCGGCGGAGACAAACAAACCACCTGAGCTTTTTTAACACAATTAACCCGAGAACTAACATTCCAAAACTTGCTTTAGCGCCCATGCAGGACGTCACCGATCTTGCATTCATGCGCGTGATGCAGCAGTTCGGCGGCCCCGACTACTACGTCACGGAATACTTCCGCGTGCATTCCGACTACACTTTGGAAAAAAAAATCCTCCGAAGCATCACAGAGAACACAACTAGCCGGCCAGTTTATGCTCAACTCATCGGCCAAGATATTGACGCTCTGCGAAGGGTCGCTCGTGAATTATTAGAATACCCAGTCGAAGGCATAGACCTTAACCTCGGTTGCCCTGCTCCCGTTGTTTGCAGAAAAGATGCCGGCGGAGGGTTGCTACGCAATCTCGAAAAAATGGAAAACATCATCGCCGCTTTACGTGATTCCATTCAGGGAAAATTCACAGTCAAGACACGCGTCGGCTACGATTCGCACGAGGAATTCCCACATCTTCTGGAAATTTTCCAACGGCACGCCATCGATACTCTGACAATTCACGGGCGCACAGTGAGGGAGCGATACCAGACACCTGTGCATACTGACTGCATCCAGCTAGCGGCAAAAACCATGGCATGCCCCGTCATCGCCAACGGCAACGTTGTCGATGCAGAGACAGGTATAGGGTTACTAAAAAAAACCAACGCAGGTGGGCTCATGATAGGCCGCGGTGCGATTCGCAGCCCTTGGATTTTCGATCAATTACGCGACACGCTTTCGAGTAAATCACCCAAGTTGGTCACTCGTGTTGATTTACTCGAATATATCACCCTGCTTTACAATGAAGTCGCCGCTCATACCCATCAATTTGATGAGACCAAGCATGTACACCGGATGAAAAAATACCTCATCTACATAGTGCAAGGTTTGGACGATGCATTTGAGCACCAAATCCGCCGGGTTACATCTGGCGATGCATTTCACCGGACGTGCGCAGAATTTCTAGACAACAACGACCCCGTTCCACAACGCCCACCAGAACGCTCCAAGCTCTTCTGCGGTTTCAATGCATTGCGCTCGACTCACGAGGGTGTTATACCTGCACCCCGTGAATGATACCTCGTCATCTAACTCCAAGGAACCGCTCATTCGCATCCGCGGCTTACACAAGCACTTTGGTGAATCTCACGTTCTTCGAGGTGTCGATTTAGATATTTACCGTGGCGAAACTGTCTGTCTGTTGGGGGTATCCGGCGGAGGTAAGTCGGTCTTGGTGAAACACATACTCGCTCTATTGGAATTCGAGGAAGGCAGTGTGCAAATTGATGGCGTCGAAATCACTGGGCTATCCGAGCGTAAGCTAGCGCCCATTCGTAAAAAACTCGGTATGATGTTCCAAAATGGAGCCTTGTTCGACTCCATGACGGTGTCACAAAACGTTGCCTTTCCTTTGGTCGAAAGGGGTATGACCAACCCTGACAAGCTGGATCAGAGGGTTCAGGAAGTTCTTGAAATCGTCAAACTTCCCGAGCAGCAGGAAAAGATGCCCTCCGATCTCTCCGGAGGCATGAAAAAGCGCGTTGCCCTTGCGCGAGCCATCATCGACCACCCCACCTGCGTCTGCTACGATGAACCGCATGCTGGATTAGATCCCGTCACAGCAGACACAATTGATAAGCTCATTAAGTGTCTTCAGCATGATCATGGTATCGCCAACATTGTCATTACACACGAACTACGCAGCGTTTTTCGTATCGCAGACCGTATCGTCTTTATGAAAGACGGGCAGGTATACTGGCAAGGTACAAGCCAGGAAATGCAGGCTAGTGCAGATCCCATCATCACACAATTCATCTCAGGCAGCGATGGTGAAGGAGATGAATGGAATGATTGAGCTCATATGACACGCTACGATTGCAGCTTGAATAATAACTCTAACCAAGAGACACTGGATTTATGCCCGCTAGGGAAAAAAGCCGACAGCGCACCGCAGGACTCTTTGTTCTGATCGGCCTTCTGTTGCTCGGAGTGCTTATCGTTGAGTTCGGACGCTTCGGTGATCGATTCAAAGGCCACTACCCTCTGTATATCGAATTCCCAGACACTGCCGGTATTATTAAAAACTCAGAAGTGCGCATGCGAGGCGCTAAAATTGGCCGCGTAGCCACCCAGCCTGAACTCGTCCTCTCTGGCGGTGCCACTAGCACAGTAAAAATGGAGATGCGCATCCGTGACGATGTGAAAATCCCTCGCGACTCGACATTTAAGATCGGCTCTTCCGGTTTACTGGGTGATAAATACATCGAAATCACTCCACCTGAGCAGCCCACAGGTGCCTATTACGAGTCCGGAGATACCATCATAGGAGTGGGCGCGGGCGGGCTTGATGCCATCAAATCAGACGCAGAAGACATTGCCCGTGACGCTAGCCAGCTCATCAAGGATGCCAAAAAAACCTTCTTGAAAATCGATGAGGCTCTCGACTCTATCAAACGCATTGGTGACAGCGTGGATGTCACGATGACCAAGGTAAACAATGAATTTCTCTCGAAGGACAATCTCGAAAATTTCAACAAAGCCATCGCGAACTTCGAGGAGAGTAGCCGCGAAATTAAGGGAGCATCAAAGGAGCTTAAGCCTGCTGTCACCGAGGCGCGCAATACTATGGCAAGCATTAAGAAAGCAGCCGATGGTGCCCAAGATCTGATCAGCGACGCGCGCCAGGAAATTAAAGGCATAAGCCCTGCTCTAGCCGAAGTTCCAGCAGCCGTAAAAAACATCAGCCGAGCTGCGAATCGTGCCGAACAAACCATGGCGGCCATGCAGGATAAAAACGGATTGGTCGGCACACTCGCTTACGACCAAGAAACAGGCACGAACGCCAAAGAGTTTATTCGCAATCTCAAACGCTACGGTATTCTTCGCTACCGAGATAAATCAACCAAGGACGAGCGTGACCCACGCAACAAATTCCGAGGTAGCCGAAGGTAACGCCCTCGCAACAACAACTGACTCTCAACGCCTGATCATGAGCACATCCGAACCCAAGATCTATCTCCTGCCCAACTTAATGACCGCAGGCAATCTCTGCTGTGGGTTTTTTGCCACACTAACAATTTTCAAGGGAATGGAGCTGCACGATTTTTCCGCTGCTTACCCCTACTACGAAAAAGCAATTTTGCTTATTTTCGGCTCGTGTCTTTTTGATTTGTTAGACGGCAGACTCGCGCGCATGGGTGGCAAGGAGTCTCCTTTTGGTCAGGAATTTGACTCGATTGCCGATGTCGTCTCCTTCGGTATGGCACCTGCATTACTCGTTTCCAAAGCTGTCCTGTTTAATCTTCCCAGCAAAATTGGCTGGGCAATCGCCTTCCTCTACTTGCTCTGCGGAGCCATGCGCCTTGCTCGTTTCAACTGCCTTGCAAACATGCCCAAAGAAAAAGGAGCTTCTAATGATTTCCGGGGAATACCCATTCCGATGGCCGCCGGATTCATCGCATCAGTGACCTTCCTACTGATCTATTTCAGTAAAAATGATCGGGGAGATGACCTCGGGTATTGGAACTGGGTCATGGCTGGCGCCATGCTTGTCCTTTCAGGCCTGATGATCAGTAACCTCCGCTACCCAAGCTTCAAGAAAGTCGACTTCCGCACACGAGGCACTGTTTGGGGAATTCTTCTTGGCGCACTTATCATCGTACTATTGTTGAACGAAGAAACTCGCTGGTACACACCCACTGCCATCTTCTCAGCTTACCTACTTTATGGACTCATCCGACCCATGCTCTCGAAAAAATGGACTCGTGAGTTCGAACACGCCCTTGATGGCGAGGATGAAGAAACTTAAGACATCTTAAGCTTATCGATTGACTTACAACAGGTAAGCACTACTGTGGAATTTCCCAGTTTTGTCTTCACCCTTCCAATCCACACCCATCCGATCACTGCTACTGATCATAGTAGTGTGCCTCCTCAGCGTATCGGCACACGCACGTGTAGTCTCGCGTGTGATTATCGATGCAGGCCACGGCGGTAAAGATAAAGGTGCCCACCGCGGTAAGGTCTATGAAAAGAATCTCGCTCTGAGCGTCGCAAAACGCGTTGAGCGCCTTCTCAAGGATCGCGGTATGCCGGTCACCATGACACGCCGCAGCGATGTCTTCCTCTCGCTTGGTCAGCGAGCTGCCATTGCCAATCGTTACCGCAATGCTGTCTTTGTCAGTATTCACTTCAACGCCCACACAAGCAGTCGCTACCACGGGGTCGAAACCTACTACTATGGCGAGGAAGGCAAACGCCTCGCCGCACACATTCACCTGCGCCTGCTGAGTCGACTCAAACTCAAAAACCGACAAACCCGCCAACGCAAGGATTTGGCTGTGCTCAACAAAACTCGCTGCCCGGCTGTTTTGGTCGAGTGCGGATATATATCCAACCCCTACGAACGCAGGCGTTGTCAGACCTACTCGTACCAAAACAACTGCGCCAGAGCCATCGTGGACGGTATCATGGCTTACAAAGGCTTTCGTATGAAAAGGTAAGAAGCAGCGATCTATTCTTCTCTGAGTTTTGGATGAACATCAACCATTCACTCAGCCTCTTTTCAAAAATTATGCTTTCCATGGAGAGAAAATTGTCAGATATAGGATATTCACTTATCAAATCATAAATAATGAATCTAAACAAGATCCTCAAAATTGGGCTACTTTCAGCATTTTCTCTATCCTCGTTGCTTTTCACCTCTTGTGATGCAGTCGATACCACAACCACCACAGTTAGTAGTGATGACGGCGATACTGGCGGTGGCGGCGGTGATACTGGTACAGATATCTTCCCAGACCTATTAAACGATGGGGACATGATCACAATCACTGGCATTGGTACGATAACCATAGTTTCATCCACTACGGCCACTTATTCAGATGTTGATGGTAATTTTGTCGATGCTCCAGTTACTTTTACTTTTAGAGAAATTGGGACGAGCAGAATTCTTGATATCAAGTTTGATGGTTTCGCTGAAGGAGAAGCAGCGATTGCTATTCTAAACGTACTGTTAGAAGATGCTACCAGCGATTTTGCTGTCGCTCAGGCAGCGCTTTCTGATCCAGCATCCGAAACCGAATTAGATGCCTTGATCGAAGCCGGAAGTGATGGATCTACTGTCACTATCGACTATGACACTCAGCTCGGGTTATACATCGCAGAGACTCTCACCCTGATAATTCCTAACAGCGGCACAGGTGCAGTAAACATCAGTACATCTGGTAGCGGATTCACCATAGCAGCTGATAGCCCGCCTGCATTAGATGGATCAACTCGCCGTCAGTTTCTTCCAGAGGGCGCAGGTGCAGTTTACATTCCTGCGCCAGCGCTATAGTGCGTATTGACGAGATATTGTAATTTACTAACGGAGCCAGCTTATTGCTGTCTCCGTTTTTTTGCGCTCAAACTCACCCCCTAGAACCTAATTGGTTGTTATATAGATTTGAGGCTCTTAAAATAATCGTTCTGGAGAACTCTCGCTTTACGGAGAACCCCCAGTAATGCGGGTGCTTGCACATCGATCCTCTCGCGGAGTTTTTGAAGGGCACGGGATTTATCCTTGAGCTTGGTAGGGTCTTTCAAGCTTTGCAATTCCTTAGCAAGCACTGTAAATGACTCCATATCACGGTACTGATCCGCAGTAAGTTTCGCGGCTTGTTGCTTTAACTTGATCACTTCAGTGTTAATTGCAGCAGCTTGAAGGCGCTTAATCGACTTCTCTTTGTAGCCGACTTGAGAGCGTAAGTTCTCTAACCGTGCTTGTGCCAATCTTTCTTCTTCACTAGTGGATGTAACATTAGCTTGAGCAGGCTTTATTTGCTTTTTGAGATTTTCAGCAAGCTTCTGGGCTTTCGTCATCGGTTCAGTTAGCGCATTACGCTTTTCCTGAATTGGTTTGCGTTTCCCGTGGTGGGTTTTTTGCTGCATGAGTATCTCCTTGCAGGCCTTTTCTGCGGCAGCGAGCCTATTACCAGGGTCTTGCTGCGCTTTACTGAGCTGGACGAGCGCGGTGGATTTTTGATCTGCTAGTTCACGAATTTCGGCAAGGTCTCTGCGGTGGTTTTCAAGATCTGTCTTTGCTTTTTCGGCAATTTGTTGAAGAGCAGGGTCGTCAGGATTATTTTCGGCATTTTTACGAGCAGCCTCTTCTATTTTGACAAGGCTCTGTTCATGGGCGACATGTTTTTTGATTTCGCTCTCTGCATTTCGATGTTCGGCGCGGGTAGAAGCAATTGCTTCATTGTGCTTGTTTAGCGCGGCACGTGCCAATGCAAGTTGTTCCTGGCGTTGCTGCTTTAGCTGATTGAGCACACGGGCTTCTGCTTGGAGTTTTTTAAGCTGCGTATCCATGTGAGAGTACTCTTTTTTGAGTCTGGTGTGCTTGGTAATGGTATCGCGGTAGCCTGTCTCGATTTTCGACAAATGAGCTTTAGCAAAATTGCTCGTGGCGGTTTTTGCATTGGCATCTTCTTTAGCGGCCAAAATCTGCGTGGGGAGCTCCTTTGCTTCATTTTGAAGATTCAAGATACGCTTCGCAATGCTTGGTGGATTAGCGCTGACAACACCAATCTGTTTTTGTGTAGTAGTCACCCAGACTGTAATATTGCCTGCCCAGTCCCCAGCAAAGATACGTTTGCCATCATGACTGAATGCCACCTCGGTAACCATATTAGAGAACTTAGGGAGTGATTTGAGCAAATTAAAATCAGGTTTCCAAATCTTCACTATCTTATCACGTCCGCTAGTGACTAGGTGCCCATTCTTGGTCCAATCAAGAGAAAGCACGCCTCCTACGTGGGCAGAGATCTTCTTAACCTGCTTGCCGTTTTTCATAGACCAAAGCAAAACCGATCCATCTTCGGAAGCCGTGGCGAGCAGGTTAGAATCAGCACGCCATGCCAATCCAGTGATTGCTCCTTTATGCCCTCGCAGATCGTAAAAAGGGTTTCCTGTATCCGCTTCCCAAACGTAAACTCCGCCACCTCGACCACCTGAGGCCAGCAGGACTCCGTCGTGTGAGTAACCAAGCTGGGTTACCCAGTCGGTATGTTTTTTGATCGAGATGAGCTGCTCATCGTCGGTGGTATCCCAAAGCTTTACCCGCTTGCCTGGTCCCCCGAAGCCGACACCACCGAGATCGGCACGGAGAGACGCCGCAATGACAGAATCAAAGTCCTTTCCCGCGCGCAGGATTTCTTTTCCGGTTTCAATATCCCAGGTAATGGTCGTGCCGGACTTACCACCGATGCCACCACCAGCGAGAAGGTATTTCCCTGAGGGATGAAAAGACAGTGTTTCGGGCTGACCCGCTTCAAAAGGAAGGACACCAGACAACTCTAGAGTATCCGTGTTATATAATAATACCTGCCGCTGGCCTGTGACGGCGAGCAATGGTGCCCACGGGCTGGAAACCATGTCAGCTACGGCAGAGCTACGTGAGGAGGTAACGACTGGCTCCAACAAGAGGTGCTGGGGCATGGCAATTTTATCAGGTTTAGCGGCGCTCGGTGCAGCTTGAAGAGCAAAGGCTGGTTTTGTTTTCTTTTTCGGTTTACCCGATTTATTTTCTAACAACCCACCGTCAACCCAGGCGCGGATGAGGTCGGCGTCTTTCTTCTCAAGTTTTTCACCTTTAGGAGGCATTTTGGGTTTCAGCGTGTGGGTGATGACGCCGTAGAGCGTAGAATCACCACCCTCGCCAGGTTCGGCGATCTTACCCCCGGAACCTCCGCGCATGGCAGCAGAGTAGGTCGTGAGATCAAGGTCTCCTTTTTGTTTGTCCGGATTATGACAATTGGTGCACGACTGCTCGAAGATGGGGAGGATGTGGTCGTCAAAGTTCGGCGCTGCCGCACTTGCTACAGCAAGTGCGAATGCACAATTGATAATGGAAAATGGATAATGCACGGCTAGTGGTTAAAGATGAATTCCTTGGAGTTGAGAAGTGCCCAAAAGATATCCTCGTAGATCTCGATTTTTGTTTTAGCGTCTTTTGCCGAGTTAATGTGGGCCATCAGTTTTTCCATCTCGGTCGCTTTGGGCGGGCGGGTCAGACATCGCTGATAGAGGTGGGTGATGATTTTTTTGGGTGGTAATTTTTTGTTAATGAGATCACGGATCACACCGCCTTGCTTGATACGGTTGTGGGTTGTGGATCCATTCAATAAGTGAAGAGCCTGCGAGAGACTCGGATCCATTTTCACCTCACAGGAGCAGACAGTTTCACGGGTGGCACGACCGAATGTCTGTAGGAAATAGGTGGACGTATTACCGTCGGCGATCTGGACTGCCTTGGCTCCTTTAGGCAGACCTTTAAACTTGTTAGGCGTATTTGTGACCTGGGAAATGACATCAAGCATGATCTCGGCGCGCATTCGGCGGATCTTGGCGTGGGAAAAGTTCCGTGTGTCGCTGATGTTGGTTTCGTTTGTTTGCGTGGAGAGCTGGTAAGTGCGCGATGTGCAGATGTCGCGCACGAGACGTTTGAAATCGAAATTATACTCGACGAATTTTTTCGCCAGCGCGTCTAGCAGCTCTGGGTTCGACGGTGGATTGGAAACGCGGACGTCATCGACAGGCTCCACGATGCCGACTCCGAGAAAGTGCGCCCAAACAATGTTCGCCACGTTAGGGGCAAACCATGGGTTTTCTGGTTCGGTGAGCCAGTTCGCAACCAGCTCGCGGCGGGTTTTCTTTGTCTCCCTGACCGACTCGCCACCCAGATATTTTGGCGCAGCATTTTTTCCTGTCACAGGGTGCTTAATATCGCCACCGCCATCAAAAATGATCTGCTCACGAGGATCCTCAGCACGTTTTCTTTTCACTTGGGAAAAGAAAGCTGCAAACGAATAGTAATCATCCATCGTCCAGCGATCGAACGGGTGGTTATGGCACTGCGCGCACTGAATGCGGGTGCCCATGAAGACCTGCGCCACGTTCTCGGTGAGCTTTTTGTTATCCAGCTCGACCTGATAGAAATTCGTAGCGGGGTTAGAGAATGTGCCACCCTTGGACATGAGTAGCTCGCTGATGATTTCGTTGAATGGGGTGTTAGATGCGATACGATCACGCAACCAGTTGTGGTAGAGCAGTGCCGCCTTGTAGCTCACTTGGTTTTGGAAAGTGCGGATTTGGAGAAGCTCTGCCCATTTCATCACCCAGATTTCGGTGAACTCCTTGGTGTTGATAAGCTGGTCGACGAGGGCAGTGCGTTTTTGAGGATTCTTATCGGTAAGGAATCGCTGCTGTTCCTCTGGTGTGGGTAGACGACCGACGAGATCCAGATGGACGCGGCGCAAGTAGGCGGCATCGGTGGAGAGATCTGACGGGATGACGCGTAACTTGTGCAGCTTATTATAGACGTGGGTATCGATGTAATTCGCGGCGGGAAGCTCCGGCTTCGAGTAGCTCATCTTCGCGGGGATGACGATGGTTTGCATACCCTCTGTGAAGGTGTGGAATCGACCCATGAGAAATGCCTCACCGCGCTTGGCGGAGGTCATCAGCCCGGTGTGTGGGTCGATTTTTACCGAATTGTCATTGCTTGTGGAAAATGTAGTCAGCTTGGTGACATCGCGATCACTGCCATCGGAGTAGGTTGCCCGCACCGTGAGTGGCAGTTTTTGTTTCGTGCCTTTAAGAACCGCTTGGGTAGGGCGCACTTCAATGGAGGTCGGAAGAACCGCTTCACCTTTATCGTTTTCGGCACCCGACTTAATCCACTCTAATAAAACACGGTAATTATCGCTGTCTTTTTCAAACAGCTTACCGCCGGTGTGCGGTACGGATTCGGTCGCCTTGGTCAGAAGTAGGCTATCCTCCGGCAGCGCCAGATTGATACGTCGACCCGGCATCTCGCGAGTGATCCGGTAGTGATCACCCTTCGGGTCATAACCGAAAAGCGACAGCATAAAGCCATCCTGTCCACGAGCGGAGCCATGACATGAGCCGGTGTTACAACCCGAAGATGTTAGAACAGGCATGACGTCGCGCTGAAAGCTCACGGGTCGCGCCTTAGCAGCCTCCTTGACCTGCACGGGCACGGTGACTTTTTCCCCACGATAGGAGATCTCCACGGTCGTCATTCCGTCAGCTTTGGGGCGCAGGTTGGTTTTGTCGGCAGAAATAATTTTAGGATCGGCAATTTTTATATCTACCGATGGAGTGACATCGCGGGTGGTGGCGTCCTTGTATTTCGCAATCACAATCAAGCGGTGGAAATCGGCACTAGTTTCTAAGCTGACTTTTTTAGGGAAAACTTCGATGGCTGTAAGATTTGGATCAGGCTGATCGAGGTTCTTCTCACGACGGGATTTTTCCTTATGCACCAAAGTAACGCCTTCAGGCCATGGTGCTCCTGCCGTGACCCAGGCTTCAAGCAATGCGATTTGTTCCTTGCTGAGTGGCTCACCTCCGTCTTCACCCTTCTCATCAGGGGTGGGCGGCATGATGTCATCATCATCGTGAGCAAGTTTGACGAGCCGGAGAATTTCGCTTTTTTCTGGCTCCTTGAGATCGATAGCATCAGCATTTTCGCCACCTTCTAACAGCCCAGCACGGGTATCTAGCCTTAGCTCTCCCTTTTGCTTATTTTCGCCGTGGCAACGGACACAGTTTTCTTCAAGGATAGGTTGCACCTGCCTTACAAAGTCCGGCGCTTGGGCGTGCGCGGATGTGCTGAGAATGGCAGCTGTGAACGCGATGGTAAGCGGGTGTTTCATCGTTGCTATTTACGGCGCTGGCGGAGCTGTTCGAGACGAGACAAGGGTTTTTTGACAGCCGGTTTTTTAGCGACAGCTTTTTTCTCAGGGGCTTTCGCTGCTGCGACCTTTGGTTTGGGCGGCGGTGGATTGATACGTAGTGTGCCGCCCTGTCCGGTGCTGTGCGGGATTGCGTGACCGTTTCGCTTCGGCAAGATCTGGCAGAAAATGGTATTGTGGTTTCCCTTCGGGGCGTTGGCGGCAACTTGCAAGTTGAAGATCACCTCCTTGGTGGATGTGTTGATGGATTTCTGCTCGGCTTTCACACCGTGGGGCAGGCCGTAAAGAATAATTTGTGCACTGCCATCGAACGGAGCATGATGAGTGAGCTTGCACACAAGTGGAACGTCCTCACCAGGGATGGTGGATGCCATGTCTATACTGGCCGTCACAAATGGCTGGGATACGTGCAGAGTGACGAGGGATGACGATACCATCACCGGGCCCTTCTTGGTGTTCGACTCCGCCGTGACACATATCTGGAACTGACCAAGAGCTGCATCACCTGATGCGTTGATGCCGTAAAACGCCTCAGTTTTTCCCTTCGGGATCACGACTTGAGTCGGCGCACCTATACCGGGCGATTTCCAGGGCAGAACAACCTTGATTTCCCCATCGAACCCTGCGGCGCGGCGTGCTGTGACTTTGAGCTGAGCTGTCCCGCTCCTAACAATCGGGACTGGTGGCGTATGTAGATCAATGTGGAATGGAGCTTCTTCAGTGACGGCGACGGCTAATTGCGTATCGGTAGTGGCATGAAAGACGCCTGTATTATTGATCTCGATGTGGTTAATAACCTCCTGGAGTGGCCCCGACAAACTAGAGCCTTGTTTGATATCCCGAAGGGCAAATGGGTAAAGTCCGCCGGCGACTGGGGCATCGGGATCGGCTTCGAAAAACGCGAGGAACGTGGTGGTGGATTTCGGGATCGGGGTATGAAGCAGACGCACGCCCAGTGGCAGATTGGGTGCCTCAAGGCGACAATCTGCGGAATTATTAGAACGGGTAACATTAACCACGGTGGCGTAGCGGTTGCCTCGTGGGATGATGATCGGTTTGCGTTTCTGGCTGTCGTTTCGTTGTGCCGTGGGAAGGGTGGCGACCAGACTTGGCTTACGTGGTTCGATCTCAATGCGGTAGATGTAGTCTGGCCCACCTTTGCGTAAGTGATCGCGGACATTCAGAAGATACTCGCCATCGGCGGTGCAGTTGAAATCGATTGCGCTATCTAGTGAGCCCTGGCTCTGATCGTCTGCACGTGAGATATGTTTGCCTTTCGCATCACGCAGGATCATGACGCTATCGAGAGGCGAGCGTAGTGAGCGGGCGAGCACCCGGATGCGGTAGCGCTGGCCTTTCTTCGCGGTGAAACGAAACCAGTCGAGATCGTTAGGGTGATCGATGATGCCGTTGAACGCGCAGGGTGCTGGGGAAGAGGTGGCGCTGGCATTTTTTGAATCGTTGTTAGGTTCGGCCTCGTTGGTAGACGGCAGTGAACTGATACGAATAGGGTTAGGCGAGGGCGCGAGCAGACCATCGCGCTGCGCGAAAAGTGGGAACGTCCCTCCATCCTGACCGGATGGTGTCGCGGTGACCGTGTAATTTCCAGTAGGATCACCAATCATTTGGAAAGAAGCTTCTTGCCCTGGTGTGGCGGCAGGAGGGAAAACCGCCGTGGGGCGTGAGAAGTGACCAATGTGAAGGCGGTAGCGCGAGTCATCATTTCCCTCGTAAGAAGACTCCCTAACAACGATGATATATTCACCATCTGCAGGGGCAGCGATAGAGACGAACGGATCCTGTCGATGCAGTGAAGTATCATCTGAAGTAGCCAACTCAAAGCGGCGGCTGTCCATGATGGCGACGTAGGGATCAAAAAAAACGTGCCCGAGCCTCATACCCTCGACCTCCGCAGAAATTCGCTGACCTTTTTTCGCAGTGACGCGAAAGTAATCAACATCCTCTATACCTGCGGTGCCGTGAATGGTATGATTCATTGGCACACTTTGGGGTGCAGCAAAATCGTTATTAGGCTCTTTCTCATTCACCACGGGGAACTGCCCGACCCAAAATGTGCGCATATAGGTAATACCTCCTTTGCAGCGCAGGCGAAGAGGATACTCACCTAATGAGGCGCCGGGAGCGATGTTCAGCTTCGCCTTAATGTGTTTCTCGCTAACTTTCTTTAGGCTGGTGACCGTTATTCCCGGTTTGTAGAAAATAATTTCTTGTGGCTCGTGCATACGCTTGCCGTAGAGGTTAATCTCGACTTGCGTGCCCCGCGTTCCGCCCCGAGGAAGCACGACTCCTAGTTCAGGAGTGAATGCGGAAACTGTGCTCGACAGAAAAGCGAGCAGTGCGATGCCACAAAATATTTTATGCAGTAACATCAATTTCAAATAAGGATATCCTTAATGACCTCTCCACCATCGACGATCTCTATGGGTCTTCCCCCAGGCGCCATTAGCTCCTTATCACCAACAATGCCGAGTTGATTATAGACTGTCTTCGCAAAGTCCTGCACGCCCACTTTATCCTCTTCAGGTTCAGCCGCTAGAGCATTTGATTTCCCGTAAACAAGTCCTTTTTGCACGCCACCACCAGCCATCATAATCGAGAAAACCCGCGGCCAATGATCGCGACCATTCGTTTTATTGATCTTAGGAGTGCGCCCAAATTCCGAAGTAAGCAAGACGAGAGTATTATCTAACATGCCACGCTCTTCAAGGTCTGTGATCAGTGCTGCGACAGCTTGATCGACCGACGGTAAATTTTTCTGAATACCATTTTTGATATTATCGTGATGATCCCAGCTGCCAGCAGTTAGAGATATAAAACGCACGCCAGCTTCGGCGAGTCGGCGTGCCAGCAGCATCCGCTGTCCCGCTTGTGTCTTGCCATATTTCTCTTTAAGCTTAGCGGGTTCTTTTGAGAGATCAAATGCCTCGCGAGCACGCTGTGATGAAATAAGTTTATAGGCGTGTTGATAGAAGGCATCCATCGAGTCGAGAGCGTCAGATTTCTCCAGTGTTTTGAAGTGGTGATCCACAGTCTCAAGTAATGATTTCCTTCGGTAAAATCGGTCGTCATCTACACCTTTTGGCAGACTAAGATCACGCACCTTAAAATTGCTTCGAGCGGGGTCGGCTCCAAGACCGAACGGACCATACGCTGAGCTTAAGTAGCCCGAGCCAGCATAAATATTAGGAACATTGGGCACACAGACATAGGGCGGGAGGCTTTCGCGCGGGCCAAACTCATGTGAGACGACTGAGCCCATTGATGGGAACTGGAGCGCGGGACTAGGACGGTATCCAGTGAACATATTATGCGTTCCTCGCTCGTGGGCAGCCTCTCCATGAGCCATTGAGCGAATCACTGTGATTTTATCGGCTATTTTAGCCATATGTTTCATGTTTTCGCTGAAACGCACACCAGGTAAAGCTGTCTTAACTGTACCGTAAGGTCCACGGTATTCGCTCGGCGCGTAGGGTTTGGGATCAAACGACTCCTGCTGTGCTAAGCCGCCGGGTAGAAAGATCTGAATGACCGACTTCGCTACGCCTTCCCTCGATTCGTAATGCTTTTGTGCGCCGTGTGCTTGCATTTTCAGGAACTCAGGCAGCGTAAGTCCAAGCCCGGCGAGCAGACCTACATGCAAGAATTCGCGACGAGACGGGTTACTCGCAAGTGGATTTCCGGGGCAGGGGTATTGATTTTTCATGGTCTATTACAAAACAAAATTCTGAATCTGAGGGGGTTTTGAACGATTAGTAGGCAATTCAATATAAAATTACGCAACTAATGATCATAAGTTATCATCCTTTACTGCCTAACACCAAGGACGAAGCGGAGTTACAAAATCTCGAAAAATTCTCTCTGTGTGCACGTAACTTAGGCTGGTCATCCCGATATGGGTGACTATTAACAAAGCTATGTCGCAGCCCCAAATCGACGGAATGGAAGTTCTCGGCCTTGTAGGCGAGGGTTCATGCGGCACTGTGTACATCGCTCGCGATGAAAAAGGGGCCGAAGCAGCAATCCCGGGTACCCAATGGTATGCCGTGCGTGTGTTCAACTCACTAGCTGTGAATCGGCCACTGATCGAGGGCATGGTTAAGCGGCTGAGCAACATCGCCGTTCCTGATGGGCTCGTCCCCGTGATCTGGAAGCAATCACAGCAAGGCAGCAAATGCATGGTGATGCCTCTCTACGCCGAGGTGAATGAGGAGAAAGGCACCATTGAAACACGTTCTCTCCAGGAGCGCATCGGTGATTTTCCATCAAAAAGTGCTTGGGGAATAATCGATCAAATTGCCAATGCTCTGGGCGGCATGCATCACAATCATCTGCCGCACGGAAACTTGAAACCAGGTAATATCTTCTTTGACGATGCTGGTAAAATATTCCTAACCGATTACGCGATGGGCCATATGCCAGGTGTGGGTATGCTTCCCTTCACAGACGCCTTGCTTTACGCTCCACCAGAACAATTACGAGAGCCCGAAGGCTACACATCTGGAAAAGGCTATGGCTGGGATGTGTATGCTTTTGCCGCGCTGTCTTTCCGGCTCTTAACAGGAAAATTTCCTCGCTGCGAATCCACCTTCAGTAAAGTCGCGCCCGGCCCTGGCGAATCTCACGTCTCAGGCATTCAGGCAGATGTTACTAAACTCGCCGAACGCCTTGAGCACCGTGAGCTTACCAATTGGCCAGAGGAGGCAAGTAGTGACAAGGAGCGTAAGAAACGTGAAGTCATTCAGCGCTGTCTTTCTCTCGACCCCAAGGATCGCTACAAGGACGTCACCGAGGTGATTCATGCGTGGGAGGCAATCGACAACGATGCCGATGCCGCTGAAGAAAAAGCAGCTCTTCGCAAAAGAATTTTTCTCAATAAAGCGGGTATGTTCACAGCCCTCGCATTGGCTGTAGCAGGTGGTATTGGCTGCCTCACTCTATACGGGCTGCTCAGCAATGAAAAGAGCGGCCGCGCTGCCGATATTAGTAGTCGTGAACAAACAATCAGCACACTCAAGTCCTCTCGTGACAATGCCAAAACGGCTCAGATCAAAGCCAATGCTGCCCGAGCAAAAGCCGAACAACGTGAAGTCAAACTACGCGAACAACTGCTCGCGCTGGGTGTGACCAACGACCGCGTACTTGCCTGGCTTTTCCGCAGCCGAAACAAAGATCTACCAGAGCTTAAGACGGGTGGCACCGATGCGGATATACTTGAGAGAGAGCTTGGTGAATTTCTAAAACTTACTGAGGGAGAAAACCAATTTCAACCTGTCCGCGCACGTATCGCCATGCAGTTGGCCGAGCTGGCCATCCACCGGAAAAAACCAGCGCTTGCGAATGATTTATTGGAAAAATCACTCACAGCATGGAAGACAGCCGGCATCATAGAATCAGGTCATGATTACCGGCTCGCACGAGCGCGCCTGATTATCCTGATGCAATCCCTCGATAAGAAGAACAAGGAACTCACGGACAATGTCTTACCAAAGACTAGGAAAGCAGTGAGTCAGCTGAGCAGCGCAGACCCCACAGAAATGAGCCGCATCAACGCGCTGATGCAGCTTATTGATGGTCGATTAATCGAGGCATCTGACCCAAACAAGGCACTTGAGCACTTTCAACTCGCCATCGAAAACCTCAACGGCATCAGCAAAGCGATGCCCGACAATATCAACGTCCGCTCAGAACTGGCACACTACAATCTGCACTCAGCGGCGCTCGCCGAAGGGCTGGAACTCGTCGAAGATGCCACCAAGTTACGTGGTGTTGCCGCAACGCATCTGAAGTGGCTTTTAGAAAAGAACCCCAATCTCAAGCTCGCCAAAGTAAAACTTGCCGAGCTGGAAATCATGGCTGCTGAAGCCGACATGCACGCTGGTAATGAAAGTGAGGGAGCCAAAAAACTCGCCTCAGCTGAAGCTCTACTCAAAGGGCTCCCTCCTGGTGATACAGAGTTCAACGGTGCATCGATGCAAATCGCCGCTGCCAAGGGTCTGCGTGCCGTTTTGATGCGCGACTTGGGCAGAACCACCGATGCTGCTAAAACTCTCGATGAGGCAATTGGCATCACCGAAAAAATCGTTTCTGCACACCCTCAATCATCAGAACCACTCTACCGACTCGCTGTTTTCAACTGGCAACGAGCAGGACTTGCTGGTGACGCTGGCGACACCGACAACGAATTAAAACTAGGAAGCGAAGCTGCTAACTTAATGCAGCAACTCCTATCACAAGGTGCCGGAAAACGCGATACCGAACTCCGCAGATCGCTAGCGTATCTTTATGGCGACCTTGGACATACCGCCTCAAGTAAGGGCAAAAAAACCGAGGCCGCTGAGCACTTCAAAAGCGCATCAAAGATGTGGCTAAGTCTGATCAAAAAAATCGGCAAAAAGGAAGAATTTGCCGAAGGCTTAAATTGGAGCAAACAACGATATCGCGAGGTAGGTGGCCGTTAGGCTTACTTTATCAAACGGATCGTCATTGGGATACGGTGCCACTCACCGCGGTTTGCGGCTATGCAGGCCATGATCTCGAAGATTAACGAGCACACCCAGATTAAGATAAAGAGTGGAAACACGAGGATCATACCAAACCCCAAGGTAATCACGGCAAATGCCAGCCCTATTAAGGATGCGAGAAAGCATGTGATCATGAAATTAAGCGACTCCTTGCCGTGATGATCAATGAAGCGCGACTGATCTTTTTTTACCAACCATAATATCAGTGGTCCGATGAAACCTGTTAGCAGGGCAAGCAGGTGAACAAGCATACCCATGGTGCGATCATCTTGAGTAGTCGCAAAAGGATCAGGCGTATGCACAGGAGGCATAGCTGGTGGATTCACAGGCTGCGCTGTAGTAGCTGACACCTGGTAGCTATTCTCTGTCTGTTGCTTCTCTTCCATCCGCGTTCTGAATTTTACTTGATGAACTCAACGAGATCCTTACGCATTTTTTTCAGATCGGGCTCGTTCAAGTAAAACATGTGACCAGCATCATACCATTTCACAATGATATTCTCACGCTGTGGCTCCGGTATTTTCATATGCGCAATGCTATGCAGAACGCCACCTGGAGGGGTCGCAAGATCGGTATGACCGCACTGAACCAGCACGCGCAGGTGTGGGTTATCACGCATTGCGACAGCCAGACGAGATGATGTGTTAACGATATCGTTTTTCTTACCCCAGTCCCATGGATGGACGTTAGCTATGATCTCATAGGGCTTCTCATCGACCCAGCCAAGACCGTCGCCGAGATAACCTAACATCGCCGTGGAGAACGCACCTTTGGCAACTGAGAACGAGGGATCGTAGTATGGTGTGTCTGATGCTTTTTCCTGAACGGGCCATGCGACACGCGCATCAAATCTACCAATCACCTTACCTTGGTCACGAAGTAGCTCTTTGCGGAAACGTGAGGAGTTGATACGTAAATCATATTGTAATATCAGCGATGCGGGCAGGGCAGTTAGAGCAGAAAGCTCCTTGGCAATATTCTCTCTCTCAGCCTTGCCCAGTGCGTAACCTTTCAGCAAAGCAGTAGCGTAGGCGCCCGATGCAAATTCCTGTGATTTTTTTATCAGAGCCTCTCGATCTCCCTGTAGTTTACCGTGGTGATACGCCACTGCCGTCATCGCGGGAAGGTAGGCAATGTATGATAAGTCGTTACCAACACTAGGACGCAAGGTGCGGAAATCCATGAGGCTGGAAAGCAGCACCACACCGTTCAGGCTCATGCCGTATCTGTTTTGCAATTCCATCGACAGCCCAGCTGCGCGGACACCTCCGTAACTCTCGCCTAACAGGTATTTTGGCGAGCTCCAGCGCTTATTATCAGTCACCCAGCGGCGGATGAAGTCACCAACCGATCTGATATCCTGGTCAAGGCCGTGGAAGTTCTCTTTTTTATTTTCTGAGCGAGAGTATCCGGTCGAAACGGGATCAATGAAGACAAGGTCTGCGACGTCGAGAATGGATTGTGGGTTATCCTTCACGCTGAGGGGTGGGGCGATGGGCTTGGTGCCGTCCGGCGAGGTCGGCACAATCTTTGGGCCTAACGCACCCAGATGGAGCCATACTGCTGATGAGCCGGGGCCACCGTTAAAAGCAAAAAGCACGGGGCGCTTACTCATGTCACCCACACCTTCACGTGTGTATGCGACATTAAAAATCGATGCGCGCGGTGTTCCATCGTCCGTCTTAAGCACCAAACGTGACGTGGTCACTTTATAGGTCACTTTCTCGCCATCGATCGTGATATTACCGTATTTGACGACGGTCTTTGGTTTATCTTTTTTGCTCTCGGCCGATTTTTTGTCTTTATCGGCTTTCTTGTCTTCAGAGTAAGCCATCGGGCTGGCAAAAATCGTGAGACAGACTCCGGCAGTGAGTGCGTAAACTTGTGGCAGGCGGATAGTTTTTTTCATAAAAATGTGAATTGGCTTCCCCCACTCCTAACCTGCTTTGCTGATTCTTCAAACTTCAATCTTCCCACCCCTGCATTTCCCCCTAAGCTGAATTCACCCACCCGCCATGCGTTGCTTCTATTCATCGGATCTCGACCTGAAACTGGACTTGCCCAGTGATCATCCCTTTCCTGGTGACAAATTTTCAACAAGCCGTGAGATGCTGCTACAGAATGGCGTGCTCAGACCGGAGGAAATCGTCGACGTCTCCCAGAGTGACCTCCACGTGCTCAAGCGCGTGCATGATGGCGAGTATTTATCAAAAATTTACCACGGCTCGCTCGACCGGCGCGAGCAGATCGAGCTTGGGCTGCCAGCCAATCACAAATTATTCGCGCGTTGTGCCACCGAGGCTGAGGCAACCCGGCAAACATGCCACGCAGCACTATCAGAGGGTGTAGCTGTCTGTTTAGCAGGCGGCACCCACCACGCGTTCAAGGGACGCGGTGAAAAATTCTGCGTGTTTAACGATGTCGCCATCGCGGTGCGTGATTTGCAGGAAAAACGACCTGGAATCCGCATCATGATCGTCGATACCGATGCCGCTCAAGGCAACGGCACTAACAGCCTATTGCGTGATGACCCACGTGTGTTCACCTACTCGATCCACGTCGGTCAAGCGGGAGCGCAAGCTCACAAAGTAGATGGAAACATGGATGTGGAAACGGTGCGTTACGTCGAGGGCGATATGTATCTCAACCAGCTATTCAACACCCTCGCCGGCGCGCTTGATGTCTTTAGCCCGGATCTTGTCATCTGGGTGGCAGGTGCCGACAACCACTCCAACGACTTGTTAGGAAACATGATGCTTTCCGTCGCCGACATGCAGCGCCGAGACGATGTCATCATCCGCGCCTTCATCAAGAACCGTATCCCCCTCGCTATCCTCTACGGAGGCGGCTACAATCGGCAGCCGGAGCTGACCGCCAAACTGCATCGAAATACCGTGGCGAGTGCCAAAAAAATTGCGGGCGAGTTTGGAAAGGGGTAATCTTTACTTTTTCACAAAAAAATCCCCCTGCAAAATACATTGCAGAGGTCTTTGTAAGTTAATTGGTCAGGAACCAGATATTTTAATTACTACTCATTGCCGTGTGGGCATGATCGAGACCGGCACGGAGCATCCATGCGCGAGTGGTGTCACAGCTGGTTTTCTGAGCACGAGCCACAACCTCAGAGAGGCTTTTGCGAACGTTACAGCTAACATTGGAATTGTTAGTCAGAGAAACAAGTGTCTGCTGATAAATGTCGGCGCACTTGCCGTGGTTACCGTGGTTAAAAACAGGAACACCTTTTTCAATAGCGGCTTGGATCATCTGGGCAGGATTAGCTGATGCTTGTTGCGCTTTCTTCGTAGTTTTAGGAAGGAGCACTGTGTCGATGACATGAATAATGCCGTTGTCGCATTTGATGTCGGTGATTATAATCTTAGCTCCATTGACTTTGAATACACCCTTGTCGATGCCAAACCTGAGCTTGTCACCACTGAGTGATTTGGCAGTTTTTGCATTGAGGGCATCGCCAGCGGATACTTTTCCAGAGACAACATGGAGCGAGAGAATGCTTTTGAGCTTGTTGCGATTCTCAGATTTGAGAAGAGATTCGACAGTGCCTTTCGGCAAGGCCTTGAAGGCTGCATCGGTGGGCGCAAGGACAGTCAGCTTCTGTTTTCCGGTAAGTGCTTCACTTAGGCCAGCCGCCTCAACTGCGGCAAGCAGGGTGTTAAATTTGCCTGCTTTCTTGGCGACACTGGCGATGTCATTCTTCGGCTCTGGTGGAAGGATCACGGAGTCGATGACGTGGATCACACCGTTAGATGCTTTGATGTCGGCGGAGACTAAGGTGGCTCCGTTGACATTCACTTTACCATTTTTGAAGGCAATCTGCACTGGCGCTCCTTGGAGTGTTTTGGCGTTTTTGGCGGCAAGGGCATCGGACAAACCGATCTTACCCTGCACGACGTGGTATTTCAAAATGGCCTGAAGCTTGCTCTTATTTTCAGGCTTCAAGAGATCCTTGATGAGGCCTTTTGGTAATTTGGCGAATGCTGCGTCGGTAGGCGCGAAGACAGTGAACGGCCCTTTGCTCTTGAGTGCTCCTGCAAGATCCGCTGCACCAAGCGCAGCCGCGAGAGTCTTGAATGAGCCAGCGGCAACGGCAGTGTCAACGATGTCTTTTTGCTTAGCGGTATGGCAATTACCAGCGTTAGCCGATGATGTGAGAACCAATGAACCTATGAGGGCGGTTGTGGCGAATATTTTCATAATAATAGTAGTTTGTGGTTTGTTTAGTGTTGTCACCCGGAGTGGGTTCAATTGGGTTTTCGCTAAATCTGTAGAATTGGATTCAAGAAAATCAAATTTTTTGCAGTCGTAATTTTCTCGCACCATCGTTCCTTTCTCCTAAGCTTTTGACATGGGCATAAAATATCTAATTGGTTTGTTACTTCTGACTACAGTCGCCGCAGCTAACGAGCGTCCGCTTCCGAAGGTGAAACATATGATCGATACCCATATCCACCTCTATGATCCCACCCGCGAGGGCGGTGTTCCGTGGCCACCCAAAGCTGACGAAGTGCTTTACAAACCCCATCTACCAGCGGAATTCAAAAAGGTGTCAAAACCTGCGGGGTTAACGGGAGTGATCATCGTTGAGGCCAGTGATCGCCTTGTGGACAACCGATGGGTGCTCGATCTCGTTAAGGGTGACAATTATTTTATCGGACTCGTTGGTAATATTGATCCTTACGCTGAAGATTTCGCGCAGCAAATGAGCAAATTAAAAAAGGATCCTCGCTTCATCGGCATCCGAGCGCGAAACGGAAAAGAGAAAAAGAAGATCGATTACGCAGATCCTAAGTTTCTATCGAGCATGCGTGAACTCGCGAAAAACAAACTGAGCGTGGATATCCTCGTCAATGGAGGAGGTGTGGATGCAGTCAAACAGGTTGATCAACTGGCGCAAACCATCCCGGATCTACACATCGTAGTTGATCACGTTTTTGGATACAATTTTGACGGCAAGGAGGCCGATCCTGAGTGGGCCACAGCTGTTGAGAATCTATCAAAAAACAAAAACGTCTGGTGTAAAATTTCAGGGCTCTACCAACGCAGCATCCAGCAGCCAGCCCCCCACAAAATTGATCACTATCGCAGCGTGCTCGATGTGCTTTGGAAAAACCTCGGCGCAGAGCGACTCATCTACGGTAGCAACTGGCCTTGCACCAAAAACAGTGGCGACTACACTAGCTTTGTGAAATTGGTGAATGCATACTTTTCCGCCAAAGGGCAGGAGGCATGCGAACACTATTTCTGGAAAAACGCATCTGAAGCGTATCGACTAAATCTCGATTAACATGCCTATTCGGGATTACAGTTACCTTTAATTTTTATTCTATAATTATGCCACTTCGATCCATCTCCTTAGTTTTTATTCTATTTTTCCAAGTGGGAGTTGGGGCAGAAAGACCCAATATACTTTTCTGTTTATCTGATGACCAATCGTACCCGCACGCCAGCGCCTATGGTGAGTCTGTGATAAAGACGCCTGTCTTTGACCGCGTTGCCAACGAAGGCGTTTTGTTCAACCAAGCCTATTGCGCCTCGCCATCATGCACACCATCACGGAGTACAATTCTCGCGGGACAGGATGTCTGGCGTCTTGGCCAGGGCGGGCAGCTATTTGGAACCCTGTCAGCCGAATATCCGCTCTATACCGATCTGTTAGAAAAAGCTGGCTACCATGTCGGATATAGCGACAAAGGCTGGGCACCGGGCAGCACGCAGGCAGGTGGACGCACAAGCAATCCCGCAGGAGAGAAGTTCAAGGACTTTAATAAGTTTCTAGAGAAAGCCCCTAAGGGAAAACCTTGGTGCTTTTGGTTTGGCAGTCGTGATCCGCACCGCGGATATAAAAAAGGTAGCGGCATCAGTTCTGGCATGGATCCCAGTAAAGTGAGAGTGCCCGCCATCTTTCCAGACACTCAAGAAATACGCAGTGATATCTGTGACTACTTTTTCGAGATCCAACGATTTGATCAACAAGTTGGCGAGATCCTGGATCAAATTAAAATAGCCGGGCAACTTGATAATACCTTGGTTATTATCACTAGCGACAACGGCATGCCGTTTCCCCGAGCCAAAGCAAACATGTATGACCTCGGGACACGGATGCCACTAGCTATCTGCTGGCCGAAACGTGTGCCCGCCGGCAGAACCGTTGATGACTTTGTAAGTTTGATTGATCTAGCACCAACCATTCTCGAGGCATCAGGCATAGACGTCCCCAAGGCAATGAACGGCCGCAGCCTTCTCAGTCTGTTATCATCTAAAAAATCGACTTCTGCTGAAGCTGACCGTGATGCCGTATACAGTGGACGCGAGCGGCATGCTTGGTGCCGCGTGGGTGGCTTAGGCTACCCAATGCGCATGATCAGAACCCGCAGTTTCCTCTACGTCCGAAACTATGAACCTGACCGTTGGCCAGCTGGGAACTATCGAATCGTAACCAATGAGGGCCACTTCGGAGATGCCGATGGCTCTCCGACAAAAACGATCATGATCGAACGGAAAGATAGTGATACCAAGCTGTTCAATTTATCATTCGGTAAACGTCCACGGGAAGAACTCTACGCTTGCCTGAAGGATCCCTACCAAATCCATAATCTGGCTTCAGACCCAGCTCATAAAGAAATTTTGAAAACGCTAAGAGAACGACTTACAGCTCACCTTAAAGTAACGGGCGATCCCCGTGAAACATCAGGTAATTCCCCATGGGACGCATGGCCGTATTACGGGAGAAAATGGCAGCTTCCGGCTAAAAAATAAACTAGGTCAGGAGTTCCGACAGTGGCCCGGTGAGATCCAGATCCTTCAGGTTTGAATCTAGCTGACCAAAACTCTCTGGCGTATCCATTCCTGCTGCATGCATGAAAGCGAGATAGAGGTTGGCGATAGTTCGATGACCGCCTTCCTGATACTTTGGAAATTCGAGATAACGACCCATTTTCAGCTTATTAGCCATGCCGCCTAGGAGGAGGAATGGCCAGTCCGCTTGGCCGCCATGATGATCACCTCCGGCACAAGACATGTAAACGATGAGGGTATTGTCTAACATTGTGCCATCACCTTCGGGCATGCTGTCCAGTTTGCTTGCCATCTCACCAATACCCTTCAGGTGAAGTTTTTCCACGGCCGCCCTCGCCTCGTGCCCTGTCATTCCGTTGGTTGCCTTTTCCTCCTGCAAGTGACCCAAGGCATGAACAGAATTGGTGATACCCAATTCCCTGTATTGCACACCCAGCGTATCAGGGCGCAGGGTCACCACATTGGTGAGGCCCGTAACCAAAGCTGAGGATGCCAGCTCAAAGTATGACTCGATGCGGTGCTTTGGCTCTATCGAGTCGTAACGACTGGTTGGCTTGGGAGCAAACTTCTTGATTCGACCGGCAAGTGCTGCCTTTTTTTCTTCAATACCCTGAATGCTTTCAAATGACTGCATGTAGAGAGCGAACCTTTCCTTGTCCTCTCCGGATAGTTGTTTGTTCAGCTTCTTCGCGTCGTCCTTGAGAAAATCCATCAGGTTGCCGTTGAGGGCGAGTTTGCGATTGATTTCAGCCTCGGTTGCGCCTGAGGCACTGAACAAATCAACGAACGCTTTCCTTGGTGATGCTTGAAATGGAACCGGCATACCTGCCCTGTAGGCAGAAATGTTAGGGTAACAATAGCTCTCAGCCAGTCCGGTGCCTCCTTCCAGAAGTCGACCATTGGTTGCGAGACCATACATCGGATATGGTCCGTCCGAAAGGTGTTGCCCAAGTAGGCAATCGATGGTCGGGGCGACTGCCACTTGCTCAGAATTGTGACAGGAAAGCGCTCCGTAACCTGCCGTGTGGTTTCCAACGAACCCTTCACCTGATAGACTCTGGATAATGGTCAGTCGCTTTTTAAAGTCTTCCAGAACTGATAGCTTTTCAGGAAGTTTGTGATCCTTGAGAGCTACATCGACCAGAGGGCCTAAGCGGCGAGAATGGTTGCCTAGCTTGCTTCCATCTTTCGGACTGACATAGTGATTCTCAAGACCCTCAGGAACGAGGTTAAACTTATCGATACCGGAAGATTTAACCACAAAGACAAAACGTTTGGGCAGCAGATCAGACTTACCGGAATTTTGTGCCTTCAGTGTACGGATAAATGGAGCCATCGCTAGAGATGCTCCGCTGAGGGTGATTCCTTTTAGAAATTGTCGTCGTTGTTGAGTCATGGCTAAAAAAATTGTTAGGTGATAAAGGATTGTTACTTAGCGGCGATAAAGAAAGGAGTCAGAACTCAGTAAGGAAATAACCAACTCCTTGAAGCTACCGCCATTTTTTAAATATGCCTGCTCTGCGGCGATGAGTGTTTTCGAGTCACTGAGCATTTCATTGCGACCCATGAAATACCGGAAGAGGTGACGGATAAACGACTGCCTGACTCGATCAGACTTACTCAGACGATGGAGCATTTCAATGGCGTTTTCCACTGAGCCGTCAACCTTGGGGTCACCCGTGCCTGCAATTGCGCCCGTGGCATCAATCTTGCGGGGAGTTAGCTTACCGTCTTTGAGAAGGCGCTCAAACTGGTGGTCGCGGCGATTCACGATTTTTTTATCTTCGCCAAAATAAACCTCGGTACGATAACGACCCCAGTCATCGAACATCTCAAAGGTTTCTCCCAAAGGATTGATCTTGTGATGACAATTCCAGCAGCGCTCCTCGCGGAGTAAACTCATACGTTCGCGTAGAGTTTTGTGGGGATCTAGCGGCACCTTGGCATCAACATCAGGCGGCACGTCCTGAAGTTTTCCAGCAAGCAGTTTTTCATACACCCAGATTCCTCGATGAATAGGGTCGTTACCGTCGTTCACCGACCAAGCTGCCAGCCAAGCTGGATGGGTGAGTAAGCCTGCGCGTTGATTCGCCGGCATCTCAAATGGCTGCTCGATAGGCCAGTTCCACTGTTGCTCCTCATTACGCCCAGTCTCAGGCAAGTTATAGGGTGCGATGTAAATCAAGTCGGCGATACCGCGAGATCTATTTGTAAAGGGGAACTCTGGATGTCGATTAAAGCCCTGCTTTTTTGCGCTGGCGTAATTCTTCACCTTCGTTTCAGCTTCCTTGCGTGCTTTATCAATTTGTCGCTTCCAGTCTTTTTCAGAAATTTTGATATTAGTACGCTTAATTTTACTTCTTATCTGCTTCTCTTTTTTTGCAATCTCATTTTTCACGAAATCAGGATGAGTAACCTCCGCAAATCTCTCCTCATAGTATTCCCTCGCGTATTCATTATCACCTGGATGTGCTACGAAATATTCATTGGTAGTGAGTAATTCAGAGATGACGTCTTTATCCTTTCTTAAAATATGCTCAATCAACATTTTAGCATCGTGAACCAGTAGATTTGTATTCCACTGGGGTATGCCCTCAAGACGCTTTCTCTGGTTGTCCTTGAATACATCGCCTGCCCGATCAAATCCAAAATACTGCTCAAAGAAACGCATGACGCGTGGCAATCTCGGGCGGGACCATGTGCCCTGATCCCCCTCCAACATCTGTCTTACTACCCTAGCCACGTCTTCACTGGTCTTTAGCTTACCACTTTTATAGCTCGACCAGAGGATCTTGTTTTTCTCTGGAGCTTGATCGGTTAGAGCATA
>JBGCEU010000090.1:0-29688 GCA_045106535.1 Akkermansiaceae bacterium
GAGATCGTTAATGACCTTGAGCAGCCCGTTTTTTACAAACACCGATTCCTTGCCGAGATGAAAGTCTGGTTGTTAGATCAGCCGGAGGTGGATGCCGCCATGATGAGTGGATCTGGCTCCACGATGATTGCATTTGCGAATCATCAGCACGCCAAGGTTCTAACAAAACGGGCACGTGCGGAACTCGATCCGACGCTTTGGATTCAGGAAACCACGATCCTTTGAAGATGGCTGTCTGTAAAAAAATTCTCAAAGACGTATCGAGATCGTTTTATCTCAGCATTCGCGTGCTGCCAAAAGCCATGCGTGAACCAGTGAGTCTCGGCTACCTTCTCGCACGCGCGTCGGATACGCTGGCAGACACGGCTGAACTCGATCCTGACCTTCGAGCGGATCTGCTTAATGATTTTTCTAACATTCTTCAGGGGGCTGATGCTTCGTCATGGATTTCCCGTATCAAAACAGACGTGTTACCGCACCAAACCCACGAGGGCGAACGTGTTCTGATGGAAAATATTTCCAGCGTTCTGGATTGGTTCCATTCGCTTGCTGATCAGCCCGCACCTGAGAACGCGAATCACTACGAGGCAGGTTCGGGGATGGGGCAGAGTATTGGCGCGCGACACCAGCAAGCGATTCTGACCGTGATGAGCCATATCCTGAAAGGGCAGGGACTCGATATCGAACGCTTCGAGCTGCGCGATGACTTCCGCTTCACACTTGATGCCGAGCTTGAGGAATACTGTTACCTGGTCGCAGGCTGTGTAGGTGAGTTCTGGACGGACGTGGGTGAGATTTCGTTGGGAAATTTTTCACGGATGGAAACATCACGTCTGCGCCGCTGGGGAGCGAATTATGGTAAGGGGCTTCAGCTCATCAATATCCTGCGTGATCTTCCTCAAGATCTGAAAAATGGTCGTTGTTATCTTCCTGCGGTCGATCCATCCGACAAGGATGCTTTGATCGCAGAGTCGAGGCGTTGGCGTGCCCGAGCGAGAACTTATTTGGAAGAGGGTCACGACTACGCATGTTCGCTACTCAACCGCCGAACCCGCGCGGCTACGGCACTGCCAGGCTTGATCGGCGAGCGCACGCTCGACCAAATGGATGCCGCCAATTGGGCAGAAATGGAGCAAAGGGTGAAGATCCCACGCAGTGAAGTCTACCGCTGCGCTTGGGAAGCTCTGTTTGTTTAATACAGTGCCTCTTCCTGTTTGGCTGCCAGCGCGAGTTTTTTATCATTGGTAGCGAGCTTTGCGCCCCGGTTGATCGCCAAGGCAAGATAGCTGGCGTCATAAAAAGACAATCCGTGTTTCTCCGCCAACAGATGCACGTGGCTTAGATCATCCATGCTGGGAAATTGAACGATTTCTAACGGTAGCTGGTTTGCTTTTTGATGGGCGACAAGTGCCCGTTCCTCGCTAATCCTTCCGCGACGAGAGCATACCAGAAGCCCATTGCCAAACTCATTGAGCCAGAGCTGAGGAACCAGTAGTGGTGTGCCGGCTGATGCTTGTTCTACGAGTTCCTCCATCGCCGAGGAATCCTCATCGGTAATGAAAAGGGGGAGAACGATTGAGTTATCAACAACGGTCACCACTTCATACCCTCCCTCGCGATGTCATTCCAGCTCTCACCGGGTTCTCTTGCAGGCTTGGTGTTCTTGCGGAACTCCTTCAGCTCGGCAAGTAGCTCCTTCACATCCTTTTTGGGATGTTCCGAAAAGGGCACCACCTTCGCCACAGGCTCGCCACGCCGGGTCACCACGAATTCCTCCCCCTTGGAGGCGCGCTCTAGGATCTCGGAAAAATGGCTTTTGGCTTCGACTGCTTTCAATGTGGTCATCTTAGTGACCACATTACGCTCGAAGCAGAAAATGTCAATGTCCATCCCTCTTGTTTAAGACTGCCCTTGCGTGATTGTGATTCCTCTATTAAATCATCTGTGTGGCGACTACTCATTCAACTCAGCAACTTCCCGACTCTCACGGGCACTTTGGAACCTACGGCGGCATGTTTGTGCCGGAGACCCTGATGGATCCTATGCAGGTGCTTGCGGCGGAGTATGAAAAAGCAAAAGCCGACCCCGAGTTCCAAAAAGAACTCGATTACCTGCTGAAACAATATTGTGGTCGTCCGACACCACTCTATTTCGCAGAGCGATGGACGGAAAAGCTAGGCGGGGCTAAAATCTACCTCAAGCGTGAGGACCTACTGCACACCGGTGCCCACAAGATCAACAATGCCATAGGGCAAATCCTACTCGCCAAACGCCTTGGTAAAAAGCGTATCATCGCGGAAACTGGCGCAGGGCAGCATGGAGTTGCGACAGCCACAGTCTGCGCGCGATTCGGTATGGAGTGCATCGTTTACATGGGGCAAGTCGATATGGAGCGTCAGGCTCTCAACGTGGCACGCATGGAATTACTCGGCGCAAAAGTCGTTGCTGTAACTGGAGGTCAGGCTACGCTCAAGGAAGCTGTTAATGAGGCTCTGCGCGATTGGGTTTCCTCGGTCGAGCACACGCACTATATCCTCGGATCTGCTCTCGGATCTCATCCGTTTCCCATGATGGTGCGCGATTTCCACCGAGTTATCGGTGTCGAAGCGCGTGAGCAAATTCTCGAACAAGAAGGCCGTCTGCCAGACATGTTAGTAGCTTGCGTCGGCGGTGGCTCCAATGCTATTGGCCTGTTTCATCCCTTCATTGGTGATGAAGACGTGCGCATGATTGGTGTGGAAGCCGGAGGCGACGGGATTATCCCCGAGCGCCACGCCGCTCGATTCCAAGGAGGGAAGCTCGGCGTCCTCCAAGGTTCCAAAACATGGTTGCTAGCCAACGACGACGGACAGATCGAGCTTACCCACTCGGTGAGTGCTGGTCTGGACTATGCCGCAGTAGGTCCCGAACATGCTTATCTCAAGGATATCGGCCGCGCCGAATATACTTACGCTACTGACGACGAGGCGCTTGCGGCTTTCAAGGAACTCGCCGAAACCGAAGGCATTCTCCCTGCACTCGAATCATCCCATGCGATGGCATATATTTCAAAAATAGCTCCCGATCTACCCAAGGAAACTGTTATCATCGCAAACCTCTCCGGTCGCGGTGACAAAGACGTCGAGCAAGCAGCAAAATACCTTTTGAAATAATTGGAGGAATGAATGCTTGTGGCTTAGCCTGAAAGCTTATTGCTTATTCCTTAATCCTTTAAACTATGTCCCGCACCATTGGCATTATCGCAGGCTCCGGGATTTATCCTGAGGAGTTTGTGGCAGCTGCCAGAGCCAAGTCGGGTGATGCACGCCTTGTCATGGCTGCATTCAAAGGGGAGACACGGCAGGAACTTGCCGACCAAGCCGACGCCAGCGCATGGTTTCGTGTTGGTCAGTTGGGGAAAATGATTAAGTTTCTCGCCAAGGAGGGTGCCACTGAGGCAGTGATGGTTGGGCAGATTGCCCCGCGTAACTTGTTTGATCTGCGGCCTGACGTGCGCACTGCTATGTTACTAGCTCGGCTGAAACAAAAAAATGCCGAGTCCATCTTTGGCGCTATTGCTGAGGAACTCGACAAAGACGGTATCACGCTTTTACCTGCCACCACTTTTCTCGAGGACATTATGCCTGCTGAGGGACATGTTTGCGGCCCTGTCCTCAAGAGCCTAGATGATGTGCATTATGGTTTCGGAATCGCGAAGGAAACAAGCCGGTTGGATATCGGTCAGACAGTAGTAGTTAGAAGCGGCACTGTGCTCGCTGTCGAGGCATTCGAAGGCACTAACGCCTGCATCCGGCGTGGCGGCGAGTTGGGAAAAGGTAAGGACGTGACTCTCGCCAAAGTTTCCAAGCCAAATCAAGATTTCCGATTTGATGTTCCTGTGATTGGACCTGACACGGTTAAGAACTGCGAGCGTTCAGGTATTAGCACGATTGCCGTCGAAGCTGGAAAAACGCTGATGCTCGGTGGTGATGAGGTCCGCACATTGTGTCACAAACATAAGATCACGATCATTGCAGTTAGCGGTTGAGTGATGACACCGTGATAAATTCTGCCTCTTGCTCTCTGATAAATGCGAGTTATGCTTATTGCCATGCTGCAGCGCATCGCTTGTCCTCCCTCCATGATTGGCTTAGCCATGATGATGTGTCTTTCTGCTTGCGTGAATCAGCCGGATGCATTGGCGCCCTCTGCGGGTAAATCTTTGCCTCTGCCCGAAAGATATGACGGAACAGCCTACCCGACACCAGCTGTTGCGAGCGGGCTTAAAAATATTTTTGGCAGTCACTCTCTTAATAAATGGATCAATATAGCTTTAAAAAACAACCCTGATCTCAAGGTGAGCGCTGCACGCCTGAGCGAAGCAGGTTTTAATACTCGTAAAGCCTATGCTCCGAAGCTTCCCGAAATTTCATTGACTGCCAATGCATCGCGGGCTCGGTCAAACCCATTTGGAACGCCATTATTGCTCTCAAATCATGCAGCCAACCTAGACGTGAGCTGGGAACTAGATGTCTGGGGGCGAGTAAGCGCGGGTCTGAGTGCAGCAGCATCTACCCAAGCCGCAGCTCAGGCAGATTATTTGGCCGCCCGTCAGTCAATAGCGGCACAGACGGCTCAAGCGTATTTTGAACTCGTAGCTGCGGAACAGAGACTCGCTTTGTCCGAGCGCCGCCTATCAAGTTTTCAAAAAACCTATAAGCTGGTCAACCGGAGGTTTGAGGGAGGCACGGGTAATCTCGGTGATACAGATCTTGCTAAGACGGATGTCGATAACACGCGTGCTCAAGTTGAACAGCGCAAGGATACTCGGGATCAGGCAGTTCGCCGCCTTAGAGCACTTGCTGGGTCATATCCAAGTAAATCAAGTGTTAGGGGCTCAAAAAATTGGCCTAGTTTAACGCGTGGTGTTAGCTCGGGAGTGCCCTCTGGTTTACTCATGCGCCGTCCAGACATTGATGCAGCCTTCCAGCGTATCCGCGCAGCTGACGCTCAAGCTAAAGTGGCACATCGAGACTTGTTTCCTCGATTCAATTTAACCTCCAGTGCAGGCAGGCAATCAGGAGTTCTAAACAGGCTAACAGATCCTAATTATAATGTGTGGTCAATTGCGGGCGGTATCACGCAGCCGCTTTTTGATGCTGGTAACAGGCGTGCCGAGCTAGGCGCTGCTAATGCGAGAGCCAGGCAAGCCTACGCATCCTACCAATCAACCGTCATCACAGCATTCCGAGAGGTCGAAAATGCGCTTGGCTCTGAGTATTATCTGAAGCGGCAGGAAAGCGCACTACGCCAAGCGCTTACATCTGCCCGCCGAGCGGAGGATCGAGTTCAGAGTAGTTACGAGCGGGGGCTTGTAGAAATACTATCGCTACTTGATGCTCAACGCCGTTCCTTCAATACTGAGGAATCTCTTATCGACACGCGTGCCTTACGATACCAGAACCGAGTAACCCTTGCTCTTGCTGTCGGCAAGGCACTCTAATAATTTTTAACATACTGATGAAGCTATTGCTGAAAATAATCATCCCGCTGCTTATCCTGTTCGCGGCAGTTGGGATATTCAAGTGGCTGGGGACATTGAAGCCACCGGTGAAAAATAAGCCGCCTGTTGTTGTTATTCCTGATGCCGAAATTGTGCAGGTCTCGGCCGAAGATCATTCTCCGGCGGTTCTTAGTTTTGGCACTGTGCAGCCCTATTTTGAGACAATCCTCACACCGCAAGTGAGCGGCCGTATTGAAGAAATAGTGAAAGAGTTTCGTGTTGGGAAGCAGGTTAAAAAGGGAACTCTTCTCGCACGAATTGATACCACCGACTACGATGCGGCACTGGCGCGTGAGCAGGCAAATTTGGCCACTGCCAAACGCACGCTTGCCGAGGAGGAAGTTCGCTCAGGGCAAGCCGCTGAGGACTGGGAGGCATCTGGTAGAAAAATCGAAAATGCTTCTAGGTTCGTCCTGCGTAAGCCGCAGCTAGAAGCCGCGAAGTCGGCGATTCTCTCCTCCGAGGCAGCCGTGCAGAAAGCTGTCGCTGACGTTTCCCGCACAGAAATTCGTGCCCCCTATGATGCGATCATTACTGAGCGCAACGCATCGGAGGGAAATCTAGCGAACCCGCAGTCTGCACTTGGGCGGCTCATTGCAACTGAACGTGCCGAAATCAGGTTGCCGTTCACGGCAGAACAAACTTCACGCATCACATTGCCGACTCCCGGTGAAACGCAAAAGAAACCAATCCAAGTCACACTCACAACGCCTAAGCAGCCTGATGTAAAATGGATCGCTGAGGTGGTGCGCACTGAGCCTACGATTGATCCACGAAATCAGGTGACGTTTGCTATTGCTGAAATATCCACTCCCTACGCTGATGATAAGCCCACTCTGGCTGTCGGCACTTTCGTAAACGCATCGATGCCGGGTAATCCCATTTCTAACACTTTGCGCGTTCCCGAGTCAGCATTGGTGAATGATGCGTGGGTGTGGTCGGTTAACTCTGAAAACAAACTGACTCAGCTCAAGGTAACCCGATTTTACTCGCTAGATGGAGACGCATATATCCGTCTGAATGATCCTGATGCGAAAATGCCTCTGCGTATTGTGGTACGCCCTCTGACGAATTTCCGCCAACAGATGGAGGTGAATCCCATCACTAAGCCAAGTGATTCTTGATCGATGGATTCTCTCCAAAAGCACCCTTTTATCACTTGGTTCGCAACGAATCCAGTGGTGGCGAACATCCTGATGTTCACCATCTTGGCGGCAGGGATTGCCACTTCGTTGACTGTTCGTAAGGAGGGCTTTCCAGCATTTGCTGCTGAGATCGTCAAGGTGACTGTGCCTATCCGTGGTGGAACTCCCGAGGATGTTGAGCGTGGTGTGGCGATCAAAATCGAGGAGGCGCTGGAGTCCGTTGAGGGGATCGACCACATTCGCTCAGTGAGTCAGGACAGCTTGGCTACGATCACTGTGCAGGCTAAGGAAGGATACCCGATTACCAAGCTGCTCGATGATGTGAAGATTCAGGTCGATGCGATACCATCCTTTCCCGAGCAGGCTGAAAAGCCAGTCATCGTGGAGGAAAAGCGCAGTAACATCGTACTGTGGGTGGACATTCATGGTGATGTGCCGGAGCGTATTCGGAAAGAGGTGGCAAGAGACCTTCGAGACACCTTGCTGCGGCAACCGTCGATATCGAAAATCGAAACCTTTGGCTCTCGGGATTATGAAATTTCGATCGAGCCGTCCGAGGAGAAGCTGCGCTACTACCAACTGACATTTGATGAGTTGGTACAGGCGGTTTCTGATAATTCTATCGATCTTGGAGGCGGTGTCGTCCGTTCGCCGCGTGGTGAGATTGCTCTCCGAGCGCGTGATCAGGCCTACAATAAACGTGACTTTGAAAGCATCCCGGTGCGGACAAACGCCGACGGCACACGGATCTATGTTAAAGATGTAGCCGAGGTGCGCGATGGTTTCGTTGATCAAGAATTCCTCAACCGTTTTCGAGGTGTCCCAACGACCAGCCTGAAAATAGTAACCGAAGGAAATGATGACATCATCAAGGCGGTGAACGAAGCAAGGAGCGTGGTAGATGGCTACAAAGATATTCCTGCTGGAGTCGAGGTGACCAGTTGGCTGGATGGTGCGACAAATATCCGTGACCGGTTGATTTTGTTAGGAAAAAATGGTGGGCTTGGCTGTCTGTTAGTATTGGGCATTCTGATGCTCTTTTTGAACCTCCGTTTGGCATTTTGGGTTGCGATTGGTATTCCTGTCTCGCTCGCCGGAGCGGTCACGCTTTTCCCGATACCTGGTCTCGATCTCTCCGTGAATGTAATTTCAGCGTTTGGTTTTCTTGTTGTGCTAGGTATCGTGGTCGATGACGCCATCGTCATCGGAGAGTCGATCTACTCAGAGAAGGAAAAAGACGATCACCCTGAGCGCAAGAATTCATCTATCAGGACCACCGTGCGTGGTGTCAGCAAGGTGGTCACGCCTGCTACCTTTGGTGTCATCACTACAATTGCCGCATTCTTACCTCTAACCCAGGTGAGCGGTCGCCTCGGTAATGTCTTTGGCCAAATTGCGATTACTGTTATCTTCTGTCTGATTTTCTCACTAGTGGAATCGAAGTTGATTCTTCCATCCCACCTCGCGCACATTGATGTGCACAAGAAACCCGGAAACTTTATCACGCGTGCATGGTCACGTTTCCAGAAGAGAATCGCGGCAGGATTGCAGTGGCTCATTGACAAGGTCTATAGGCCTACCATCCGCACGCTGATTCCATGGCGATACGCTGTCGTTGCTGGGTTTGTTGCGATTTTTGTCGTGGTGATTGGGCTGTTTCCAGCTGGTAAACTGCGCTTCGTTTTCTTTCCTAACATCTACCGAGATAATGTTTCTGCAGTCCTCGTGCTGGAGCAGGGGCAGTCGGTGGAATATTTACAAAAGCAGGCTTTGGAGATTGCAGAAAAGGCGCGGCAGCTGGGTGATGATTACGAGCAGGAATTTGGACATAACCCGTTCAAGGAAATCCAGATTTCCTCAAGCACCAATACCCAGTCAGCCATCGCTGCGGAGTTGACTCGCTCTTCTACGCGTGAGTTTCTGCCCACTGACCAGATCATTAATGATTGGCGAAAGAAAGTTGGCCAGATTGCTGGTGCGCGGTCTCTCTCCTTTGCCGCTCGTGCCGGTCCCCCCGGAGGTGATGTGGTAATCAACTTGGAGAGTGACGATCTTGAGCAGCTAAAGGAGGCTGCCGAAGACATGAAGCAAGTATTGGAGACCTATCCCGGGGTTTTTGATATTCTTGATACCTTTGATTCTGGAAAACCTGAGATCCGCTACGAGGTCACGCCAGCTGGTGAGGCTGCGGGGGTGACGACACGTGACTTGGCGCGTAATGTGCGTGATGCCTTTTACGGTAGAGAAGTTCAGCGGGTGCAGCGTGGTCGCGATGAAGTCCGTGTGATGGTGCGCTATCCAATTGAGAAACGAGGCTCACTGGAAACCTTACGTGACATGCGCGTGCGTAAATCCGATGGGACAATTGTTCCGTTTGCCGTCGTTGCGGATACGACGTATTCCGAGTCGTTGGCATCGATTGAGCGTTACGATAACAAACGCATTGTCGCGGTCGAAGCACGTGTGGATAAATCGCTAACATCGTCAGATGATGTGATCGAGCGTCTGCGTGCCGAGTATTTCCCGGACATGTTTGCCAAGTATCCGGAAATATCCATCAGTCAGAGTGGCGAGGCTGAGCAGCGAGCGAAATCGATGAAGTCATTGTTGATGGGCTTTGTTTTTTCCATTGTGTTTATTTACATCCTGATTGCTATACCTCTCAAGAGCTATGCTAAGCCATTGATCATCATGGCGGTCATTCCGTTTGGAATCATTGGAGCTCTGTTGGGTCACTCGATCATGGGGATTCCTGTTTCGATCCTCTCAGTGTTCGGTATTCTTGCCCTGTCTGGTGTGGTGGTGAATGATTCCTTGGTTTTAGTTTGCCGTATTGATGACCTCAGAAAAGAGGGGATGGGCGCTTTGGATGCATGTAAAAGAGCGGGGGCAGATCGTTTTCGTGCGATCCTGCTAACATCGCTGACAACGTTCTTCGGTCTTGGACCCTTGTTGCTGGAAACCGAGGTGCAGGCACAATTTCTCAAGCCAATGGCAGCCTCTCTTGCATTTGGAATTCTCTTTGCGACGGTAATCACGCTGATTCTACTGCCAGCGCTTTACGTGATAGCCAAAGAAATCAAGGACTTGTTCCGCAAGCTCTACGATATCACCCCGGCCAGCTAATAACCGAGGCTACAAATTGATAGCTCAGCGCTACCGTGTAGAGGGAAATACGACTATATTTCCCGCATTTGGAAATTGGAATCTGACGGAGTAGCGTGTAATTTACTTCGCATGTTACAGTTGGTAGAGCAGGGAGGTCCATTCGTCTGGGTGCTAGTTGTGCTAGCCTTTGCTAGTATGCTGCTGGTTCTTGAGAGGATTTTCTTTTTTCAAAAGATTCGCATCAACGTGGGAGATCTTTTGCTAGGCCTCGCAAATCATGTGCGTAAAGGGGCTTTTGCCGAGGCGGTTCACGAGGCCGCTCGCGCGCCTGGCCCGACAGCTCGTGTTGCCCACGCTGTCTTATCAAGGAAAAATCTGCCGAGGCGCGACCTTCGAGATGTTGCCCAAGAGGCGGGGCAGCTCGAGGTTCCACGAATGGAACGTAACCTGCGTGCTCTCTACGGAGTGGCTGTTGTCGCCCCTCTTGTCGGAATGTTGGGCACTGTCAGTGGACTGGTTAAAACATTTCTCGCGGTGAGTGAGGACAAAGGTTTTGCGTCGCCTGCGGACATGGCAGGAGGTGTCTATGAGAGCTTGGTTACTTCCGGGCTTGGCTTGGCAGTGGCTATTCCCGCCTATTTATTTTATATCTTCTTTTACGGTAGAGTGAAACGCATGGCGCATCGGATCGAACGAGCTGGTATTGAAATGGTCAACATCATCTGTGATGCACGTGAGCAAGCGGAGATTGTTTCCTTTCGTGAGGAGGCCAAAGAGATTTCAGGTAAGAAAAAAGGTAAGAAATGAAGCTTGAGCTGACATTACCGGCAACGCCTGGATTTCTCCACGCGCTACCTACACTGGATATTATTGCACTTGTGCTAGTGTTTCCTTTGTTAGGGCCGTCGTTTGTCCAGCAAACAGGAATTGACGTCAAGCTGCATGAGTCTCCGTGGCGTTACGAGCAGATGGAAAATCCTATCGTAATCACCCTAGGGGCTGGATCGAGTAAGCCTCTCTGGGTAAATAAGAAGCGCGTCCCGATGAATCAACTCGAGCAGGAGGTAAAAAAATTACGCAGTGCTGAGGGAGGCGATAAAATCACGACAGCTGTAGTAAGATCCGATGTCAGCGTAGCCAGTGGTGTAGAAAAAGAAGTGATCAATCGGCTGATGAAGATGGGGCTTAATTGTGGTCTTGTTGGCAGGCCGGCTCGCAATGAATGATATACGAGGATGCTGTTTTTCAGAATAAAGAAGCAGAAGCGTGATAGAGAGGCCGGGCTGGTCTTTCATTGGCGCGGTTCAAAAAAGCATCACCTAGGGAAGTTCATTGCACTCATGGTGGCGGCAAGTTGTTTTGCTTTTGCTGCTTATGCCGTGAGAATCGAAGGACTCAAGCAGCCACTATTATCAAAGCGAACAGGCACTGTTATTTTACTGAATGAGGATGACCCTAACTGCCGCAGACTGATGCTTCAAATCGAAGAGAAGTCGCCATTTCCCTCTCGCTGGGATCCCGCATACGATGACCCTTCGCGTGTGCGTATCGCAAGTATGGCCGAGAGCGTGATGGGTGAACTATGGCAATATGAGCCTGAGCTGAGAAGCTTGCCCCCCCGTTCCGAAGAGTTGGCATCACTGGCGTCAATTTTTGAACCTAACACTGGGCTCGTGACAACTCTGCTGCCCGCGTGGCGACAAGAGCTGGAAGCATCGGATGCTCCCGCAATTGGAGATCTTTATGTGCGGGGAAATGTCATTGTGAAAGGAGATCTGTCAGGTCGCCTCGTACAGAATGACTGGGCATTACCCGCCAATTTAGTTACAGAAGATTGGTTTGGGCAATCCTTCCGATTTATCATCGGAGTTGATGAACGCGGAATTGTTCGTAGCTGTGTCCCTCTTCCTGGTGGATCCATGGGAGGTGTGCGGGCAACTGACCGACAGAAAAATCTTGCCGTTTGGCTGCGTGCGCAACGACTTAAGGCAGCAGATAAGGCAGGCACTACATTCGGAGAGCTACATATTCAAATCGAAGCCACCCGCGAATAATGGACATGACTATGGAAGATTTCCTGCTTTGGGTCATTGGCTTGCCCCTGGTAGGAATTGCGTTTGTTTCCATCATTGCGGGTATGAGAAAACAAGCCCGTAATCGTGTGCTGCGCTGGGAAATCGTTCGGTGTCGTGTTTGTGGACATTTATACAAAGATAAGACTCGCGAAAAATCTCCTGAGTGTCCCGAATGTGAGAGTATCAACGAGCGAGGAAAGTCGAGCCGACTCGGGTAACTAAGAATCATTATCTGCCGCTGTGCATGCACTTAGTTTCGTAGCGATGAGGCTTGCACTTTAGCACTACTGCGAGATAATGCAGGTTCTCCGTGAGGTGTTTTTCATCTCACTACGAGACAACCAATCCACTGAAAACCACATGAACGATCGTCGCGTAGTCATCACAGGTGTTGGGGTACTTAGCCCCCTTGGAAATGATCTGCAGAGCACCTGGGAAGGTCTCAAGGCAGGGAAAAGCGGTATTGGACAGATTACTCTGACCGACCCCGAACCGTATCCGTGCAAAATCGCAGGTGAGGTCAAGGGCTTCGAGGCCGGCCCATGGTTTAATAATCATAAGGACGCTCGCCGCGCTGATCGTTATGCGCAGTTTGCTGTCGCTGCGTCGAAGATGGCTATCAATGACGCTGGGCTCGACGACGAGGGCATTGATCGTAATCGCGTTGGTGTCATGGTGGGCAGCGGAATCGGAGGTCTGGGAACACTTGAGGCAGAGCACACGAAGCTGATGAAACGTGGGGCATCCCGTGTTTCTCCCTTTGTTATACCGATGATGATTTCTAATATCGGTAGTGGTATTCTCTCTATGGAGTATGGGTTTGGCGGCCCCAACATGGTGATTGTCACTGCCTGTGCAACAGCTAATCACAACATTGGTGAAGCGTGGCGCATGATCAAGTTCGGCGATGCGGATGCCTTTGTCTGTGGTGGTGCCGAAGCCAGTATTTTACCGATGGGCTTATCGGGCTTCAGTAATATGAAAGCTCTGAGCACGCGTAATGATGAGCCTGAGCGTGCTTCGCGTCCGTTCGACACAGGTCGTGATGGTTTCGTAATGGGTGAAGGTGCAGGTGTGGTTTGTATTGAAGAATACGAGCATGCCAAAAAACGTGGAGCTACCATTTATGCGGAACTCGCCGGCTATGGTATTAGTGGAGATGCTTATCATATGACATCTCCGCATCCGGAGGGCGAAGGAGCAGCGCGCTGCATGGACATGGCACTTAATCATGCGCAAATGAATCCTGAAGATGTCACCTATGTCAACGCGCACGGGACTTCCACTCCACTGGGCGATATTTGCGAAACTAAGGCGATCAAGAAATCTTTTGGAAATCATGCCAAAGACAACCTGATTGTTAGTTCGACCAAGTCGATGACAGGGCATCTGCTCGGTGCAGCAGGCGGTGTCGAACTTGCCGCTTGCCTGATGGCTATTAAGGACAACGTCATACCGCCTACGATTAACTTGGAGGATCAAGACCCAGAATGTGATCTTGATTACACACCAAATACAGCTCGGGAAACTCAGGTGAAGAGCGCCCTTAGTAACTCATTTGGCTTTGGCGGACACAATGCATCGGTGCTAGTGCGCGAAATCGACTAATGCAACTCGTCTATAAGCGCCGAGTTCATTTCGCCGATACCGATGCGGCAGGTGTGGTGCATTTCTCTCGGCTTCTCTGCTATGCTGAGGAGGCAGAGCATGAATTGCTTGGAAAACTGGCTATTCCTCTACTTGCTGACGGTGGTTGGCCGCGCGTGCATGTAGAGTGTGATTACTCAGCTCCAGCGAGCATGGGCGATGATGTTGAGATTACCATTTCTGTGGAAAAACTGGGTAAGTCCTCAGTTAGCTGGATTTTTTCGATGTCTGTAAGAGATCGGAAAGTAGCCAATGGTAAATTCAAGACCGTTCGAGTCGATAAGGCGGGTAACACTGTTCTCATTCCAGAGGAGTGGCGTAACCTTCTACTTAGCTAGCTGTTCGCGCAGCATTTCCAGAACAACGTGGTAGGAAATAGTCAGGCTTTTTGCAGAGATGATGTCCATATTATCACCCTCCTGATGCCACCAGTGTGAGTGGGCAAAGTCAGCGGCAATAATGTCAATGGTGGGGACTCCAGCTTTGTTGAGATAGAGGTGATCATCAATAATGGGCTGATCTGCCATACCAAAACGTTTTTCGTGTCCGTGCTTTTTAGCGGCTCGGTTCATTGATTTGACAAGTTCTTGCGGGCTGTCTGATGGGACGGCAATTTGCAGATCTTTGTGCCCAACCATATCGAGCAGGATGCCGAATTGGGGTTTCGGTTTTCTGTTGTATAATGTGTGTGAGTAGGCACGGCTGCCATAAAGTCCATCTTCCTTCATGTCTTTGGGGGCGTTGAAACCAGGCACAATAATGTTTTCGCCAAATGCTTCCTCACCATCGAAAAACACAATTTCGAGTTGTTTTGCCATCTCTGGATTCTCCTGAGTGATCGTGGCCGCGAGTTCAATAATTAGCGCACATGCGGAAGCTGCATCGTCGGCTCCCAGGAAATCAGGTATCCCAGGGATGATTTTAGAATCTAGGTGAGCGCAGAGAATTCCTTTGGTCGGGAGTTTTTGTAAATCTTCCAGCGTCTCTAATTTCTCTGGTTGGTAGCGCGCAATCAAATTGGTGAATGTGCGCTTGCCTACCGGTGTGTCTCTAACCACTGACTGAGACATTGTGCTCCAGCCAAGTTTAGAAAGCTCTTCCGCAAGATATTGTTGAGCGTTTTTTAATCCCTCAGACTCTACCACACGTGGACCAAAAGATAACAATTTTTCAGTATGCGCATAGGCAGCCTTGCCATGTTCATCGGCGCGGTCGCTCATCCAGAGCCACACACAATAGCCGATGCCTACAACAACAAAAATAATACCAATAACTTTTGCATTCATGCTAATGATGAATATGCGTTAAAGCTGGATTCCCAACAGGTCAAGGACGCGTTGTAAATCTTCATTACCGTAGTAGGTCAATTCTATCTTACCTTTTTTAGGCGAATGAGCGATTTTTACATCAGTGGCAAACCTCTCGCGTAAGCTATCTTGAATCTGCCTGATGACGGCATCAGCTTCTCTGCTCGTTGCCTTTTTTGCACTGTCTTTCTTTGGGTTTGCCAGTTCTTTGACAAGTTTTTCAGCTGCGCGCACTGTGAGCGATTTTTTTAGGATCTGGTCAGCAGCTAGTCGTTGGACGGCATGATCTTTGAGGCTGAGAATTGCTTTAGCATGACCCACGCTGAGGCGACCACCTGCGACATGATCTTGAATACTGGGGTCAAGTTCCATTAAGCGCATTGCATTTGCGACTGCTGCACGCGACTTGCCCACTCGCTTGGCAATGGTATCCTGCTTCATGTCAAATTCCTTGGCCAGCCTGACGTATCCCTGCGCCTCTTCAATTGGATCGAGATCCTTACGCTGAATATTCTCAATCAGCGCCATCTCTAGGACTTCGTGATCGGTTGCCTCACGAATACGAATGGGGACGGCTGTTAGTCCAAGTTCTTTTGACGCACGCCATCGGCGCTCACCAGCAATGAGCTCATAGTTGCCATTCACCTTACGTACGATAAGTGGCTGAATGATGCCGTGCTGCCGAATCGACTCCATCAGCTCTTCAAGTTGACCTTGAGCGAAATGGTTTCTTGGCTGCAAGGGGCTTGGCACAATGCTGTCGATGCTCACGTGAGAATCCGCAGGTAAAGCGTCTGTATCCTGGTCAGCACCTGATTCAGCGGGCTGCTTTTTGATCAGTGCGCCCAATCCCTTTCCAAGAGCTTTTTTTTGCATAGGTGGGCATCATAGGGACAACGTACTAGCCAATGCAAAGCCTATTATCGCACTTTGTAAGAAAAATGAATTATGTATGATCTGTGTGATTGAATCAAAGGCCATATCAGCGTGGCTTGACTTTCTGCCGGCATCGGGAGATGAATAGCCCTACACAATGAACATGAACGCGATTATCTGTTGCCTCACATTATTTGGACTGACGCAATTGCTTGCTGCTCAAGGAAGGGTAGCTGTGGAGCCTGCTGTGGCTGTGTCTGCGCAGGCAGCTGTGCAAAAGCTTGGTCAGGAAATGATGAAGGGAAATTTTGAATACGGACAGCAGCGCATGTATCCTCGTTGGAAGCGTCGACTGGCCAAACGCTACGGAGGCATGGAAAAACTTGAGGCCGCACTTGCTGGCGCAGCTCAGCAGAAAATTAAGATGCGGCTCGCAGTTGTGGCGTTCCAAGCCGACAGACCAACATCATTTTTCAGCGTTTGGCGCACCAAGAAATTCAACCCATTGACCAACAAGCCAGTCAAAGACGCGGCGGGGAACTTTGTTATTGTTGAGCACTGGCTTGCATTCGTTCCCACCACCACGCGAGTTAAAATACCCGACTCAAATCAAGGTGGGAAAATGGTGACAGCCGAAGAAAAAAGCTACACGACCGTCATTTCAGAGAAGGGGAGTAACGATTGGTATTTTATGACAGGGCTCAAACCATCGATACAGGATCTGCGAGGTCTTTTTCCAACGCTTCCACCTAAGAAAGAAGAACTAGGTCTACCACCATCAAGTGCACGAGAAATCAAGTAACCCCCGGCCACAATGTCGAAACATACCAAGCTAGAACGCGAGGCAAAACTTGTCCGCAAGCTAAAGAAAATCTACCAGCGTGCCCACAGTGATCTCTGTGAGATTCAGGGGTCTGAAATCCATGGTCGTGGTGTCTACGCCACTCAAGACATCGCCAAGGAGACTGAAATTATCGAGTATGTCGGCGAACCGATCAATAAGGATCTCAGTGAGGATCGTGCGTGGGAACAATACGCGCGTCACGAGGAGCATGGAGACGCCGCCGTCTACATATTCACCCTTGATGAGCAGTGGGATATTGATGGTAATGTACCATGGAATACAGCTAGGCTGATCAATCATTCCTGCGAGCCTAACTGCGAAGCTTGGATTATCGGGAGAAAAATTTACATCTACTCGATCCGGGAAATTAAGAAGGGTGAGGAACTGACTTTTGATTATGGCTTTGATATTGAGTGCTATGAGGATCATCCATGCCGCTGCGGAAGTAAGAACTGCATTGGATACATCGTCACTCAGGATCAGTGGCCAGAGTTGAGGAAACGTATCGCTGCCAAGAAAGGCAAATTACAAAAAGTCTAACATTCATAACACATGACCTATTCTGAGCGTCTCGAACGCCGTATTCAGTCCGTTGGCTCCCGACTTTGCGTTGGTATTGATCCTCGACCCGAACTTTCGGGTGGTGTTGATGCGATCCCCGAATTTCTTAAGCGCCTCGTTGGTGAAACCGCCGAGCATGCTGCCGCTTTTAAACCGAATATCGCATATTTCGAGGCGATGGGACTGAGAGGTATTGAAATCTTACAGGAAATGTTAGGAGATATGCCGGAGGAAGCGCCGATCATACTAGATGCAAAACGCTCTGATATCGGAGAAACGCAAAAGTACTACGCGAAATCGTACTTTGATAACTGGAATGTCGATGCTGTCACTCTGAATCCATTCCTTGGATATGATTCCATAGAGCCCTTTCTCGATTGGGAGGGAAAAGGCATCTACTTGCTTGCTGTTACATCGAATGCCGGTAGTGCTGATTTTCAGCGGCAAAAGCTAGCCGATGGTCGTTATGTTTTTGAACTTGTCCAAGAGCTAGGCAAGCGTGCGGCTGAGGAATCTCGAGCTACAGATGTCGGCTATGTCGTAGGGCTTACAAATGCCAGCGAGGATGTTTTGGAGCGCATCGCAGATAGTCCGTTACTCATACCCGGACTAGGTGCCCAAGGTGGAGATCTTGCTGATTTACAAAAGCATTCACGCACAGCTCCGGACGTGGTGAACGTCTCACGCGGTATCAGCTACGCAGATCCTGATAAATCTTTCTCGGAAAAAGCAAAGGTGTGGAGCAAACAGCTTGCGGTGTGAAGGAGGGGGTGATACCCCATGATATCATCTTGGCTGTAGGGTTTTTATCTGCTCTGCCATCCATAGGGTGAATTTTTTGGTGCCACTCTCGCCCAGATGGTATCCATCTGAGAAATCCTCCTCTGTCATTTCCTCCAGTTGGCGGGCATCCAGAACCTTCATGCCATGCTTTTTGGCTAGTGCAACTGCTTCAGGGTGTAACGGCCATCTGTTAGGTTGCGGCATAGGGACAAACCATATTGCCACACCGTTCTTTTTACATGTTTCTATCAACCTTTCCATACGTGAGAAAGTTTCTGATGTAGCTTTAGTAGGTGCCTTAGTTGCTGCTCTGCGCTCCGCAGCCGCGCGGATAAGCTCATTGTTTTTATTCAGGCCTCGTTTGTACTCACTGACAATGCCAGCTAGCAATTTTAGTTGATGCTCTGGCTGATCGCCCTCAAGCGCGCTGAAGTGGCATAATGTTGATTGTGCAATGCGGTGGAAGTCACCCAGATCCTCGCTCCATAACTCTGGAAAATCATCCGAAGCGAGAAAATGCCGCGACAGTCTACGCAGCTTGATGGGTTCCTGATCGTGAATGTGGTGCGCGACAAACCCCACAACAAGAACATCCGGATGCTGGTCCGCGTTCTCGAAGTATCGCTGGTAGAGATAAACCCAATCGAGCATAGCCGTTCCTACAGGTGTGATTTTAGTAGTAGTGATCTTAGGCGTGTTAGATTCGTTTAAGTCATCTGCTAAGATGTCCTCGTCAAGACCGTGCATCATCAGTGAGTTGCCAAAAAACACGACGCTCGGGCGATTGTTTTCCTCGGACTCCGTCATGGTTGCGCTGATGATTTCAGGGAATGCGTGAATGTGTTCCCGATCATAGTCAAGTGTGGGCGCCATCATTCTTGCCGCAATTTCCATGCCGATTACGAACAACACAACCACGGCAACGACGCGCATCTCTTGGCGGATTGATGGCGCACGTTTGTCTGTCGGTAACGCGTCGTAGTCGTGATGTTTGTCTGCCATGATCTTGGTGTTTTAGAATTGAAAATAGATGAATTGCCCGAAGACTGGCGGCGGGAATAGGATGAGCATGAATGCAAAGTAACAGTAAATCGCTGCACGCCAGCCCCAAGAGACTGCCTCTAACCGGCGCAGTGTGTGTCTCTGGTCGAGCCAGACTTCATAAATCATGAGCGGTAGACAAAAGAACGCTAGCATGCCCAAGCCGTAGCTTGAAAGCGAAGTCATTTCTTGCTGGGAAAAGATCATTACCAGCATATTCCAGGCCTGCGGTAGTGTGTCGGCGCGGAAAAATAACCAGGTGAGACAGACGATGTGAAAAAACCAAACGGTGGCTAGTGCCCGACCCCAGACCCCGGGAAGTTTAATTGTGTCCGGCAGTGCGCGATAAATGCATAGAATCAATCCATGAATGCCTCCCCAGATGAGAAATGTCCAACCAGCACCATGCCAGAGGCCTCCTAACAGCATGGTCAACATCAGGTTGCGGTAAATCTTGAATGTGCTGCACCGGTTACCACCAAGTGGGATATAGAGATAATCGCGCAACCACGATGAAAGTGATATGTGCCAGCGTTGCCAGAAATCCGATGGATTGCGTGCCAAGTAGGGCATGCGGAAGTTCGTCATCAAATCGATATTGAGCCACTTCGAGACACCTCGCGCAATCGATGAGTAACCAGCAAAATCCCCGTAGATCTGGAAGGCAAAGCAATAGACTCCCACCAAGGCATCCGTTCCCGTTATTTCATGGCTCTCCGCACTGAAAATACCATCGGCAATAAAGCCTAAATTATCACCCACTACCACTTTCAGGAATAAACCTAACATAATCAGGTATAGGCCTTCTGAGAAATCACCCACACGCTTGCGTCTCGGATGTGTAATCTGCGGCATGAGCGAGGATGAACGCTCGATCGGCCCCGCTACCAGCTGGGGGAAATACGCCACGTAGAGAGCAAAATCAGGAAGTGAGTGCGTGGCCTTGGTTTTCCCACGGTAGACATCAATCGTGTATGACATCGTCTGGAAGGTGTAAAATGAGATGCCCACCGGAAGTATGATGCTCAGTGTGGAAATATTTGCATGAAAGCCAAGCCAGCTGAGCATGTCGGCAGTGCTTTCGATGAAGAAGCCCCAGTATTTAAAAAATCCTAACAGGCCAAGCGAGACAGCGGCTGAGATCACCATGAGCCATCGGTGCGTTTTTTTATTATCACTTTTCTCTATCCCAATCGCGGTATAATAATTTACCAGCGTAGTGGTTAGAATAAGCGGTAAGAACCGCCAGTCCCAGCAGCTGTAAAAGTAGTAACTCGCCAGCAGGAGAAGAATGTTTTGTCCGCGATGCGGCAGCACCCTGTACACCACCCAAAGTAGGGCGAGGAAGAGCCAGAACGCGTAGCTGTTGAAGAGCACGCCGAAGTATTAAGGTCTATGCTTCAAAAACTAAATGAAAATTTACCTGCTATGAAGACCCTGCATTGACGTTACCTCATGCATACGGTTGTATTCGTTCCCAATGTCCCAACATGCGAACCTCATCAAATGGCTGCGCGAGTGCTATCGTGATGACCGAGCACGCTCTGGTGTGAGCGATTTTATGTCGGGCAAGGTGCTGCACCGTCGTATCATCAAGGGGAATGAGAGCCTTGCATCCAGAGAGCTTCCTGAGATTGTGCTGCCTCCATCATACGGGGAGAGGGCAGCGCCACATGCAGCGCTCTATCGACGTGAGCAAGAAGTTGTTTACGCATGCCTATTCCTCTGTGGACTGCATGAAGGTAGACCAACTCGGGCGCCACTTGTTTTTTATCAAGCCGAGTTTCCTGCTCATAACTCTGCAGCTCTCACTATTGAGATCAACCGGTGGCGTATCAATCCTCGTGCGCTGGAGATACTGGAAACAGATGCCGATACCATCTCAAATATCCTGCGAGGCGGTGAGATGACCGAGGGGGTGATAGGTGCCATTCGCGACTGGGCTGAGCAGCTTGGTGTGGATGCATCAGCCCTCTGGCAGTGGCCTGAACTGGTAGATCGAAATACTCTGAATGCTGCAGCGGATAATAAGACGCTGAGCCTGCATCCAGCCGCTGGTGTGGCGATTATTCCTCGTTCCATTTCCTCGCGCGGTGTGATTGATGAGTTAGACCTCATCGCCGCGCATCCAGATGAATGGTCACTGCCACTGCGTATCATGCTCGGCATGGAAGATATGCAGGAGCTAAAACAAGCAGATGATTTTATGGCAGTGCCAGCTCTGCTGAGCCAATCGCAGGAACGTATCCTTAAGTCATCTCGTAATTTTCCCGTGACCCTCTGTCATGGACCTCCGGGAACTGGCAAATCATTTACCATCGCAGCCATTGCCCTGAACCATGTGGCACGCGGTGAGAGCGTTCTTGTTGCCTCTCGCATGGATCATGCAGTGGATGTCGTGCAGGAAAAAATAGATACCATGCTCGGTGGTGATGAGGTAACCGTGAGGGCGGGTAGACGTGACCACCTGTCTAAACTTAAGCGCTATTTGGAATCCTGTCTTGCTGGGCAGATGACTACTAACGTAACCACCGACACTGAGTTGCGCCGGCAGTTCTCTCAAGTCAAGGCGACCATGAGTGAGTTACATGGCGACGAGTTGAAGCTGGAAAAGGAGTGGTCTAAGGCGCTCTCACGGGGTGAGGTAATGGCAAAACCGAATCCTAATATTTTGGAAAAAATCCAACGGGCATGGATGAAACACCGCGTGAAGGATCGATTTCTCCTGCTGGAACTTACGGCTCACTTGAATGATCTTTACGTCCAGCGCGAGGCACAGCTGGGCACTTATTTACGAATGCAGCGGAAGAGGCTCCTTAAGGAAGCTCTCAATAGCAAGGAGACACGGCGCGACTTTAAGACGATGCTATCGGCACTACGTAAATACCGTGGCAGCGAGCAAGAGCAGATGTTCCGGAGTATGAGGATTTCCTCGGTTCTTCGCGCGCTGCCCGTCTGGCTCACCACGCTTGATGATCTTCACCGTGTTCTGCCGATGGAAAAAGAGCTCTTCGATGTCGCTATCATTGATGAGTCAAGCCAGTGTGATCTCGCCTCCGTACTGCCCCTAATGCAGCGTGCCAAACGCATTGTCGTTGCCGGCGATACTCGGCAGCTGCGTCACATGTCTTTCCTTGCGAGAGCTCGTCAGACGACGCTAGCCGAAGAGTTGGGGGTGACAGCCGAACAGCAGGAAATGTTTAATTATCGGGATGTAAGCCTGATGGATCACGCCACGGCGATGGTAGAGAGCCAGCTCCAGATTGGTTTTCTGAATGAGCACTTCCGCAGCAGCCCGCGCATTATTTCCTTCAGTAACCAGAGATTCTATCAAAATTCACTTCAGGTCATGCGCGAAAGGCCATGGGAGAATCAAGACGATGCCTTGGTGAGTGTTTCCTGTGATGGCAAACGCGATGATCATGGCGTGAATGACGCCGAGATCGATGCCATCATAAGAGATCTGCTCATTCTTTATCACGAGTCCAGGTATTTGCCTGACGTATCCTGTCCAAGCGCTGGTATACTCTCACCATTTAGAAATCAAGTTGAAGCGATCCGTGAGCGACTGCAAACTGAGCTGAGCCAGAGCGAACTATCGCGTCTACTGAATGTGCATCGTTTACTCATCGGCACTGCGCATACTTTCCAAGGTGAAGAGCGAGATGTCATGTTTTTATCTTTTGCAGTCGAGCCGGAAGTCGGCTCGATGACGCTTCGCTTCGTCGAACGTGAAGATGTGTTCAACGTCTCCATCACTCGTGCGAAATCCATGCAGCGCGTTTATCATTCGCTTAAGCCATCCGATCTATCCTCAAGTAGTTTGTTAGCTGACTATCTATCACAGCTATCTGCGGATCACGGGGTAATGCAATCTCAGTCTGCGGGCGATGCTTTCATGCAAGAGGTAGCAGAAGCTTTAGCCCAGCGTGATATCAAAGTGCTGCCCTGCCAGCGCGTCGCCGGGGTCAGCGTGGATCTGCTTTTGATGAAAAACGGACGCGCTCTCGGCCTCGATCTAATCGGCTACCCCGGGGAGTCCTATGCTGCTATTGACCTACACCGCCTCAAAGTCCTGCGTCGCGCAGGTTTTAGGCTTCTTCCGCTGGGTTACACCGAGTGGACAGCTCAAAAATCGCATGCGATTGAGTCGATACTTCACGAGCTTGAGCATGACACACGCTATCAATAGCTTATAAGTCGGTGCCAAAAATGCGATTTGCAAGCACCATTCCCAATAGCATGAGAGGGACAAATACGAGAGCTTCCGCTCTGAGCGCAGAGAGGTTCGCCAGCGCGGGTCCGGGACAAAATCCTGATAGCCCCCAGCCGATCCCGAACATGGCTGAGCCAATCAGTAACCGGCGACTAACAGGCTCTGATTCTGCACGCGGAAGGTCTTGCTCGTTCATGCACTTACCTCCCTTTAGCTTGCGAGTCACGAACATCAAGAATGCGTAAGTGCCCAGCGCACCACCCATCACAAAGACCAATGATGAATCCCAGTTGGCTGTGATGTTGAGAAATCCAGTAACACGCGATGGATCAGTCATGCCGCTCACCGCAAGGCCTAAACCGAACAATGCTCCGCTGAGAAATGCGAGGATAAGTGTCTTCATGGTAGTAGCTGTCTAACTAAAAAAACTGTCATGATTCCAAAGGCCATGAATGTGACCGTAGCGACTAGTGAATCCTTTGCTCCCAATCCTATGCCGCAAACACCGTGTCCACTCGTGCAGCCGCCTCCGATTCTTGTGCCAAGACCCACGAGTAGTCCTGCTAATCCTATGACTGGCAGACTTGCGGAGGATTGGTACTGAGTTGCTGACTGAATGGTCGAAAAAGCCGCAGCTGCTCCGACCAGTAAGCCTATCAGAAACAGACCTCGCCACAATTTGTCCCGTGCCGAACGAATCAATAGTTTTGCACAAACTCCCGATATTCCGGGTATTTTTCCAGTAGCATAGCTAGCTAGAAAACTGGCAAGTCCTATGAAAACTCCTCCGATTAGTGCGTGGTAAAAAGTGTATGATCCTTCAAGCATTGATAATATTGTGTTGTGGGGGATGACTATCTGAATTGTTATAAATTCTGGTCACTCGGGGGGTGATGCCCGTGAGGACAGCCCAAGCAATGGTTTCTGATTTTTGCGCGATTTCACTCACGAGAATTTTTTCGCCAAACAGCTCTACTTCGTCGCCACTTTTGCAGTTTTTCAGACCTGTTACATCAACCATGATTTGATCCATGGTGACACGCCCTAACAGAGGACAGCGCTGCCCATGAATACTCACTGCAGCCTCGTGCATTGAGATTTCTCGAGGATATCCGTCACCATAGCCGATGCCGATCGTTGCAACCATGGTGTCTTTATCTAGCACTGTATCGCGGCCGTAGGAAATGCCTTGTCCAGCGGGGAGCTTTCGGACAAGCGATACGCGCGATTTGAGCGTCATAACAGGTTTTAACTCAGTTTGGTGCTTAGTTAATGGGGAAATGCCATAGAGCATTAGACCCGGCCTATAGAGGTTTGTCGTGCGGCTTTGGTAGTCTAACAATCCTGCGCTGTTCGCTAAATGTCGGAAGCGGAAACGGTCAATACCGAGCGACTCCACAAGCGAGTCGAACTGCTCAAATTGTGCATTCGTAAAAACTTCATCCTCATCAGCCGATGGAAGATGAGACCCAATGCCTTCCAGATCGAGTGAGTCCATTTCTGCTAACAAGTCGATATTTGCTAACAGTTCGTCAGGTAGGAATCCACCACGCCCCATGCCGGTATCTACCGCGATGTGGACACGTAGTTTTTTAGAAGTAGCGCTGTTTTGATGGGATTGCGCAATCCGATCAAACTCAGAGGCTTCCTCCATACTAGAAATACAGGGTGTCCAGTCACGGGATACGATTTCTTCGCGCTCGCATGGGCTCGTTGGCCCGAGCAAGTAAATACGTGTTCTGATTCCAGCTTCGCAGAGTCGCCTTGCTTCTATAACGCTTGCTACGCCCATGAATGTGGGTTTGAAGTCATCCGGCAGATTCTCCAAAGCTTTGGCAATTTCCTCAATGCCGTGCCCATATGCACCTGCTTTAAGCACAGCGACAATACCACCTTGCTGGTGTCCGTGGGCAACGGCGTAATTGTGGCGCAGGTGGGATAAATTGACCTCAGCCCAAGCTCGGGGAGGCGAAATAGGAAACATCGTCGATGCGTCGGACACGATGTATTTATAGACTTAATATCGGCCTAGCCCAACTCCAAAAATCTGTCTCATAAATTACCGACGATGAGCTTGCATCCCTAGCAATCAGACGTTTAATGAGCGCGTTACCATGTTTAACTCCAAATCACTGACAGACGACCAGATTACCACGATAAAATCTTGGGTAGATGAGGGTGCGCAATTACCTGACATCCAGAAAAAAATGGAGTCAGAACTCAACGAGAGACTGACATACATGGATACCCGATTCCTTATCCTTGACCTAGGGCTTGAGCTCAAGACCGAGGTGGCAGAGGGGCCTGAAGATCAAGAAACAGAAACCGCTACAGCTGAGGTCGCCGAGGAAAATCCGGATGTGTTGGCACCGGATGCAGCTTCAGGTAATGTTAAAGTCACCGTGGACGAAATTGCACGCCCGGGTGTCATGGCCAGTGGTCGTGTGACATTCGCAGATGGTCAGGGCGGTATGTGGTACGTTGATGATATGGGTAGGTTGGGAGTCGACCCAGATACCGAGGGCTATCAACCCAGCGAAGCTGATGTTATCGCATTTCAGCAGGAGTTGAAGCGTATGATTGGTTAGCCTGCTGTGAATGAACTTGGTGGCTTACTCCTTGATTTAGAGAATCATACGATTATTCTACAGATATGAAGACTTTTTATCTAACCATTCTGATTGCGGTGTGGTGCAGCCTTTGGCCAAGTGCAGTTCTGGCCGCTACAGACGCTGAAGCTAACGAGATTGTTACCGAGTATCAGCGAGCACAAAAACTCTGGATCGCTGAGATGAAACTGGCTCCGAATGCGGCGGCAGTGGAAGTTGTCAAAGAGAAAAGGCCTGACGTCACCGAATACTCGAAACGATTGAAGCGACTGCTGAACCGTTATTTGGATAAAGAATGGTCGATCAAATACGGCGCTTGGTTGTTAGAAAATGATATTGATCTGACGTCTGGATCTCAGCGGGCGCTGTTAAATGCCGTGCAGAAGTATCACATCGCAAGTTCCGAGGTGGGAGTCTTCGCACTGGCAATGGTCTATTTGCGTCAGGGGAACGATGCGCCCAAAGCCGGCCAGATTCCATTACGATCTCAGGGGATGAAGCTACTGGAAGATATAAAGTCAAAAAACCCAGACCCGAAAATTCAAGGGCAGGCAGCATTGGGGCTTGCTCTCATGTTAGCTCCGCTTGGTGAAGATGGTGGGGTGGTACGCCAGCGGCTCTCAAACTTACGGGAGGCAGTTAAAAAGAGTGCGGAAATTAAAGTGGGTGATCGCACCGTGGCTGATGTCGTCAAGGATCAGCTCTATATTATTACTCACCTTTCAAAAGGTAGGGTCGCTCCTAATTTGATGGGTGGTGATTCCGCTGGTCGGCCTATCCAGCTAAAGGACTATCGAGGAAAGGTGGTTATGTTGGTTTTCTGGTCGAGCTATGATGCTGAATTGGAGCGAATGAAAAAGGCTTTGAAAATGCTGAGGGATTTGAACCAGTCGAAAGCAACCGAACCATTTGCGATTCTTGGGGTAAATCGTGACAATTTGGTAAATCTCAGATCCCTGGAAGCAGATCGTATTGTTACCTGGAGGAATATTTCTGATCCTGAGCAAAAGATTGCTCAGGCTTATCATATCACCAGCTGGCCTTACTGCATGGTGCTTGATGAAAAAGGCGTGATTCAATACAGTGGAGCACTGGGATCGTTTGCCGACTCTGTAGTCGCTGGGCTGCTATCTAAAAAAGTGGAGCCAGCGAAGCCTTGATTGAAGCTCACTCATATGGAGAAAATGAGCTTGTGCGATAACAAGCAGAGTGCGGCAATAATGATGCAGCCCAGTATTTTCTGCATAGTCTGTGGCTTCAATTTTGTTGCCCCCATGGTTGCTCCTAGCATTCCACCAATCAGCACAGAGACGAGTAGGGGAAGATAAGGTTGGATGTTGATCGGGTAATGCTGAAACCTAGCAATCAATCCACTCATGGAGTTAATCCAGATGAAGATCGAGCCACTAGCCGCCGCTTCTTTTTCGGAACCAAGCCCAAGGATAATAATAATAGGGACGAGGTAAATTCCGCCTCCAATACCGACAACACCAGCGATAAATCCAAGTAGCGCTCCAATTCCTAGGCATACTGCAAGGCTTTTCCAGCGGCTGAGCTTTAATTTGATAGAGGTCTGTTGATAACAAAAGATCCGGATGACAACGATCACGAGTGAGCCGAATAAGATTCCATAGAACAGTGTTTTGGGAAGCTGCAAAGAGCCGCCGAGATATGCCATCGGCACGGAAGATACGAGAAACGGCCAAATCAGTTTCCACGAGGCATGACGATGACGTATATATTGCAAACATCCAGCTGATGTAACCACGAGGTTCAAAGATAGTGAGACCAGTGGGATGGCATAGATGCCCACACCCGATGCAGCCATGACAGCTGTGTATGTTGAACCTCCGCCCAAGCCTACGGAGGCACTCAAGTAGGAAATCACGAGGAACACCAAGGTGAGCGTGATTAGTGTAGTTGTGTCAGGCATGGTAAAAAGGTCGCCTGCACGATTAGAAAGCCTGTTTCTTATCCTGCATTGGCATGCCCAATGGTTGGTAATCAGAGCACTATAAGCAAATCAAATATGGCCTATCCAACTCATCCACTTTACCAACTAAATTTTTTATCTTCCCAAGCAGTTGCTTTATCTGCAATCAGTATCATCCTGATGCAGCTTATGAAAGATTTAGTATTATTCCATCCAATCAAACTGGGAGCACTGGAGCTTCCTAACCGTATGATCATGGCACCCCTGACGCGCTGTCGCGCAAGTGAAGGACGTGTGCCAAATGAGATGATGGCAGAATATTATGCTCAGCGAGCTTCGGCCGGGCTGATTATTTCGGAGGCAACATCGGTCTGCGCCATGGGTGTTGGCTATCCTAACACGCCGGGGATTTGGTCAGAGGATCAGGTCAATGGATGGAGGCTGGTCACGGATGCTGTGCATAAGGCAGGAGGAAGAATCTTCCTCCAACTATGGCACGTCGGGCGCGTTTCTGATCCAATTTATCTCAATGGAGCACTTCCTGTAGCGCCCAGTGCCATTGCCCCAGAGGGGCACGTTAGTTTGGTTCGACCAGAAAAGCAGTTCGAGACTCCAAGAGCGCTCGAGACAGCAGAAATTCCAGAGGTCGTTGAATCATTTCGCCTTGGAGCTGAAAATGCGAAAATTGCTGGTTTTGATGGGGTGGAAATTCACGGTGCCAATGGGTATTTATTAGATCAGTTTCTGCAAGACAGCACCAACCAGCGAGCAGATGACTATGGTGGATCTATTGAAAATCGTGCTCGACTCATGCTCGAGGTTGTTGATGCCTGTGTCGATGTATGGGGGGCAGACCGAGTAGGCTTGCACCTTGCGCCTCGGTGCGATGCGCACGGAATGGGGGATTCTGATCCAGCCGCTACATTTGGCTATGTTGCAAGGGAGGTAGGGAAGCGAGGAATCGCTTTCATTTTTGCCCGAGAAGGAATGGAAGAGCCAAGGCAGAGCCCGATGATGAAAAAAGAATTCGGGGGGATTTTTGTCGCTAACCAAGGGTTGACCCAAGAGGATGCAGAGAAACTCATTGATGCTGACGATGCCGACGCTATTTCGTGGGGACAGCTATTTATCGCTAATCCGGATTTGCCTGAGCGATTTGCAAAGGAGGCTGATTTGAATGAGCCGAATCCAGAGACATTTTATGGTGATGGACCCGCTGGCTATACAGATTATCCTTTCCTTAGCTCTGATAGTTGAGGGAAACTGTCAACTGTTTCGCTTGATGACTCAGGGCGGGTGATTATGATCGCAAACTCACAGGAAAAGATATCTTGTGCCATTGCAGCTACGCCATGAACAATCCATTTCGAAAAGACCTCGTTTCACGTAATCAGCCGGAGGCATGCACTGTCGTCATTTTTGGGGCGACTGGTGATCTTACTCACCGTAAACTCATACCTGCACTTTATAACCTGCAAATAGAGGGGGCACTTCCAGCTGGTGTAAAGATCATTGGATTTGCACGTAGGGAAAAAACGGACGATGAATTTCGTGCCGGACTGGAGGAAATCAATCGTAAGGTGTCACGAAGTGGGCATGACGACGAAATCTGGTCGGATTTTGCTCAGAACATCCACTATCACAAAAGTGAGTTTCAAGATCCGGATGGTTACAAAAGGCTAGCTGATCGGTTGGATGAAATTGATCAAGATCGTGGCGGGAAAGGGAATCGTCTGTTCTACATCGCCAGTGCACCGTCATTTTTTGATGATGTTCTCGAGCACCTAAAGGATGCTGGCTTGAATGAGAACCAAGATGAATGCTGGTCTCGGGTGATCGTAGAAAAGCCTTTCGGAACAGACTTGCCGTCAGCACAACATCTGAACGAAGTAGTCAACCGAACTTTTGAGGAAAAAGACACTTACCGGATTGACCACTATCTTGGAAAGGAAACTGCGCAGAACATCATGGTGCTGCGTTTTGCGAATGCTATTTTTGAGC
>JBGCEU010000091.1:0-5469 GCA_045106535.1 Akkermansiaceae bacterium
TTGCGTCCGTAGCGGGCAGACGACTTTTTTTTCCCAGGATGGTTCAGCGTGGGATGGCGTGGATTTGCGAGTAGTGACTTTGCCATGTCGATGCTGGCGCGGATGTTTCCCATGTTGGCAAAATTACGAGCGAGCCACTCGTTGTTGTGGGCGTAGTTGTGAATCTGATCGGGCATTAGCAGCCACTTCTGCATGTGTGCATGATCGATGCGAGCCGAAGCCTGCTGGTGCCAAACGGCATCGTGGTATCGCTTGGCCTTGGAATAAATGTGCCCAGGCATATGCCACATGTGAGCAATTCCCGGGGCAGTGCTACCCAGGCGTGCCGCTGAGTCGAGGGCTTCTTGGTGCCGGCGATAATCCCAGAGGTGAATGGCGTAGTGGTGTGCCGGGTGATTGGGCTTCTTTGCAAAAACTTTCTCAAGAATGGCATCGAGGCCTGTGTAGCTCGTGATTGGAATACCTTTTTGTGAAAACTGCCACCGCCTGCATACCAAAAGGGCTTTAGCTTCGATGTCATCCGGATAGTCGAGTATGATGTCTTCATAAGCTCGGAGGAATTTTTTTCTGCGTTTGGTGATGTCCTTTTGCTTTTTCTCATCGTGGTATTCGATCTCAGCCTGCAGGTAGGCTTTTTCGTGAGCCGTGATTTTTAGATCCTTTTGTTTGATTAGCTCGGCCGCTTTTTGGATGAACTCCTTAGCCCGTTTTTCGTTTTCATAATTCGCTTGGGAGAGACCCCAATAAGCCATCAGGCATTTAGGATCATGGGCTAGAATAGCCCGAAAAGAACGTTCCGCTTCATAATACCAGAACCCGTGAAGCTGCCCCAATCCTTGATTAAAATATGCCTGCCCTTTGTCCCATGATGTTGTGATGGGGAGGTGAACATTTCCAGTGGTTCCCATCAGAGGGCCAGCTTGGCGTGGTCCCTCATTGAAGGCGTGGCCATTATGAGAGTGGCCTTCTTTAATATCTGTTTCAGATTCCTCCGCTACCAAGGCGGTGAACAAAGAAAGGAACGTGAGTAGTCTGGTCATGGCGATCATGGCTGGAGAAATACGCAAAGTTTTGGTTAAGTATTACACGAACCCTTGCTGCGGATTAGGAAGTTTTCAATTTTGCAAAAATGACTTTTTGTGAGTAATGCTCGCAAAAGTAATAGGATGGCGACTAGGTTACCATCATGATGTTCAAAAAATACACGATGAAGTCTATTTTAGGCGCTTCTTTACTCATGGTCGGAGTTCTCGTTATACAGAGTCACTCTGATGAAAAGCAGGACGATGTGGCGGCAAAACCCGCATTGAAAAAAGCCTACATCGATGGCACTGGGCATGGCTGGCAGGAACTCACCGGGGAGGATTTTGTCAATGTGAACTGCAAGCCGGATAGTTGGAAATGGAAAGGTGGGCATGCCTTTTGCACCGGTGATCCGGTCGGGGTGATTCGTATGAAGAAGCCAATCAAGAATTTTGAATTGGTGTGTGAATGGATGCACAAGAAGCATGCCGGAAATTCTGGGGTCTTCGCGTGGGCTACTCAGGCATCAATCGACAACCTAGTGGCTGGAAAAGGCCGACTCCCCGAGGGGATAGAAATACAGGTGCTTGATCTCGGTTATGAGGAAGACTGGGTGAAGAAAAAAGGCAAGCCTGCCGACTGGTTTACATCCCATGGTGATGTGTTTCCCACAGGTTCTGCTAAGATGAAGCCATTCCCGCCTACTAATGGAAAGCGTGGTTTCCCTCGGAAGCGACTTACCAAAGGAATCAACCAATGGAATCACTATTACATTCGCGCGATTAACGGCGAGGTCAGACTCTGGGTAAACGGAGAGGAGGTTTCCGGCGGCACGCAATGTGATCCAGCTGAGGGGTATCTTTGTTTGGAATCCGAGGGTTCACCAGTTGAGTTCAAGAACATTCGCCTGCGGTTGCTGCCGTAGGTAAGCTACCTGTGGTAAGGTTCACCGCGCTGGATCGTAGCCACACGATAGAGTTGTTCTAACAAAACGACGAGTGCCAGCTCATGCTGTAAAGTCAGCGGAGAGAGTGCCCAGACGAGATCCGCCTCCTCGCGGAGCTGCTTGGTATGCCCGTCTGATGCGCCAATCAAATAACTGGCGCGTTTGATGCCGCGCATTTCCCAATCGTTGATCCGACTGGTGAGATGGTCAGTTGTTAGGCTCTCGCCTCGCTCGTCCATGACAATACGCAGTGTGCCCTCACTCGCATCCTGGAGACGTTGGGAGACATCTTCGCTGCTGCCGTCCTTGAGGTGCTTTAGCTCGTAGCTGCCGTAGCGTTTTAGCCGCTTGAGATACTCGGCAGAGCCATCCTTGCAGTATTTTAAGGCAGGTTTTCCAGCTACCAGAATTGAGTGCTTCATAGGTCTTATAAGTCCGATAAGACCTATACGATCCTAGCTAACAGCCACGGTAAAAGCTCGCTGATGGCTACGCGCTCCTGCTCCATGCTGTCGCGGTGACGCACCGTTACGGTATCGGTTAGATCCTCTCCGTTTTCACCTGCTTCACCGAGAGTCTCGAAGTCGATGGCGATACAGAATGGTGTTCCCACTTCGTCTTGGCGACGGTAGCGGCGACCAATGGCAGCTGTTTCATCGTAGAAAATGTTCATGTGCGGCTGAAGAAGATTTTTCACCTCCTTGGCTTTCTCCACCAGCTCGGGCTTGTTTTTAAGCAACGGCAGCACAGCAGCCTTGATTGGGGCGATGCAGGGTTTGAAGCGCATCACGGTGCGCTCATCTTTTTTGCCACCTTCCTTGGTGAGGTCTTCCACGTCGTATGCCTCACAGAGAACTGCGAGGATAGTACGATCGCAACCAGCGGATGGCTCGACTACATGTGGGATGAAGCGCTCTTTAGTCTCGGCATCAAAATACTCGAGGTTTTTCCCCGAGTGCTCCTGGTGTTTGCCGACATCGTAGGCACCGCGATAAGCAACGCCCTCAAGCTCCTGCTGACCGAATGGGAAATCGTATTCAATGTCGTAGGTTTTTTCAGAGTAGTGAGCACGCTCGCCATCTGGGATGTCTAACACATGTAGCTTTTCACGCGGCACACCAATTTCGCCGTAAAACTCGAGGCGTTTTTCAAGCCACTCCTCGGTCAGACGAAGGCCATCCTCGGGTCGGCAAAAATACTCAATTTCCATCTGCTCGAATTCACGTGAACGGAAGGTGTAATTACGCGGGTTGATCTCATTGCGGAATGCTTTACCGATCTGAGCAATACCGAATGGCAGTTTTAGACGCGTGGAGTCCAAGACGTTTTTATACTGCACAAAGATGGTCTGAGCGGTCTCCGGGCGGAGGTAGGCGACAGCATTAGGGTCGTCATCATCTGCCGAGGCTCCCATCTTGGTCTGGAACATCAGGTTGAACTCCTTGGGCTCAGTGAGTTCGCAGTTCTTGTCCTCACCTTTGGGAAGCTGAGCTTTTTTCTCGCAGCTTGGAATATCCTCCAACTGATCAGCACGGTAGCGTTTTTTGCAGACCTTGCAGTCGACCATTGGGTCAGAAAATCCGCCGACGTGACCGGACGCAGTCAGCACGGCCTGGTGGGTGAGGATTGATCCGTCCATGCCGACGATGTCATCGCGCTCGAGCACGTTTTTGCGCCACCAGAAGTCCTTGATATTGCGTTTCAGCTCAGTGCCGAGTGGGCCGTAGTCCCAGCATCCGTTCAGGCCTCCGTAGAGTTCACCGGATTGGAAGATGAATCCTTTGCCTTTACAAAGGGATACGAGCTTTTCCATACGTTCTGTGTCAGTCTGGTCTTTGTTGGCCATGGCGGGAGGTGGTATAAGAATTAAGACTTAAGAGTCAAGACTTTCAGGTTGTCAGGACGGGCATCGGAGGGGATGCTCTGCACGTGGCAGATGCGCTTACAGTGACCCGGTTAGTCAGGCGGATGAAGAACCTTCTCGAGATCGAGATTGGTGATGTCTGGGTGGAAGGCGAAATCAGCAACTTGCGTCGGCAAGCCAGTGGCCACTGCTATTTTACCCTGAAAGACGAAGGGGCGCAGATTTCCTGTGTCCTGTTCCGAGGAAATGCCGCACGTGCCAAAGCACAGCCTGAGGATGGTATGCAGGCGCGGCTTTTTGGTGAGGTTTCCATCTATGAGGCGCGTGGACAAATGCAGCTCATTGTTAAGCAAGTGGAAGACGCCGGTCTGGGTGACTTGCAGGCGAAATTTGAGGCACTCAAAAAGAAGCTGGATGGCGAAGGGTTGTTTGATTCAGCTCTCAAGAGGCCACTGCCGAAGTTTCCCAAAACAGTGGGCTTGGTGACATCACCTACCGGGGCGGCTCTGCAGGACATGCTCAATATTCTCAGCCGCCGCGCGCCATGGGTGCAGCCTGTTCTCTACCCGGTGCAAGTGCAGGGGAAGGGGGCAGAAAAAGCCATTGCCGCCGCTATCCGCGAGCTTGGTGAGCCTGATGAACACGACTTGCCACAGGTGGATGTGATCATCACCGGACGGGGCGGGGGATCTCTCGAAGACCTGTGGAATTTTAACGAGGAAGTCGTTGCTCGCGCCATTCATGACTGCCCGATACCTGTCGTGTCCGCCGTTGGGCACGAGATTGATTTTACAATTTCAGACTTCGTTGCAGATGTGCGTGCCCCCACTCCCAGTGCCGCCGCCGAGTTGGTAGTGCCGGATGCTACGGAACTCGGGAGCAAGGTGGCGTCCTCAGCCGGAGCATTACAGAGGGCATTAGAAAACCGACTTAGCTACTCGCAAACGGTGCTTACCTCAGCCCGCCGCGCATTGATGCCACGCGATCCTGAACGTGCTCTTCGCGAGCCAATTCAGAAGCTCGACGGGTTTCGGCAGGATCTTACAGTAGCTGCTGGTAACCAGTTGCAAGAAATACAAACAAGGCTCAAGGAGGCGGTTGCGCTGTGCACGGCACATCATCCTGCAAGTATCATTCAGCGTAAAGCTGAACGCCTGGATCAAACCTGTTCCCAGATTGAAAGAGCTGTAGAAAGTAAGCAGAATCAATCGTTAGATCGCTTGAAGCACTTGCAGTCGCTTCTGAGAACGCTCGGGCCTGAGGCTACTTTTGCCAGAGGGTTCTCTGTTACCACCGACGCTCAAGGAGCAATTATCAGAGATTCAGCAAACCTCAAAAAAGGTGATATTCTAGAGACGCAGTTTGCTGTCGGCCAGGTTAGAAGTGCCGTGACGGATGCAAAAAAATAACCGAACTGTTTCCAGCCCGGTTAGTAAAAAAAATTAAATCTGTTTTATCTGCGACGGCGGAAGATCAATCCGATTGAGGAGATAGCAAGCAGTGCGATGCCACTGGGCTCAGGAACGACGGTAACGACAGTGAACCCAATATCACGGAGCGACTGGACGGTCGTATTACTGATGTATCCTGATCCGGTTCGGACACCGGTCATTAATTCATCGTCGAGAGACTCTCC
>JBGCEU010000092.1:0-3929 GCA_045106535.1 Akkermansiaceae bacterium
GCAGTGATTGTGGCTGAGCACTCAGGACAAGGGCCGGCAACGCCTGCCATTTGTCCGGGCACCTGAAGCTTCATGCCACAGCTAGGGCAATGAAATGTGATCATCGAGGAGGTCTGCATGAGGAAATAAGGGTGTCTCTAGTCATGTAAACTATCAAATTCCTAGCTGATGTCAATAAGGGATGCTATTACATCAAGGCTTCTATATTATCAGGTTGTTTTAAATGCCTTTCGTTATTTACTGAAAAAAGTATCCTGCCCTAAGGGTATTGACTGTCTCTGAATAGAGCTTAATTTCTACCCGAATCGCTTCTGAACTCTCCACTTTCTCATCCAAACCAATCCACAGTCATGCTGCAATCCCGTGTTCAAACTAGCCTCCTGACCTTATTAGCTATTACTGGATCAGTATCATCGATTCAGGCGAAGGAAAAGTCTCCGCTGCCAGTGCCACAGCGATTTGAGGTAACAAAAAAAATCCACGCTCTGATCCTCAAGAAGTCCAAAGCGGATGCGGCACTCAAGGCATACACAGAGACCGTGCCAAAGGCTGCGGACAGCAAGATCGAGCTGCTGCCAGTCAAAGGTGGCACGTTTACCATGGGATCACCAGATGCTGAGGAAGGCCGTAGTGCCGATGAGGGACCTCAGAAGAAGGTCACCATCAAACCGTTCTGGATGTCAAAGCACGAGATCACCTGGAAACCATACAATGCTTACTATCAGAATGGCGTTGCACGAAATAAGGATGGCACCCTCATGAATCCCAAGGGAGACGAGGATCTCGCATCGCTCGTCTGCCAGCCCACGCCGCAATATCACGATATGTTTTTGAACGGATCTTTCGTCAATGAGGAGGGTTACCCCGCGATGGATATGACCCACCACGCTGCGAGTAAGTTCTGCCAGTGGCTGAGTGCGCAGACTGGGCATTTTTACCGACTCCCCACCGAGGCAGAGTGGGAATATGCCTGCCGTGCGGGCACCACCACACGTTGGTCGTTTGGAGATGATGCCTCAAAGCTAGGCGACTACGCATGGTATGAAGATAATTCCAATTTCACCTATCAGAAAATAGGCCTGAAAAAGCCGAACCCCTGGGGCTTTCACGACATGCACGGCAACGTCGCCGAGTGGGTGCTCGATCAGTATAGCCCAGAGTTTTACAAGACGATCAAGGATGGTGCGTTGCACCCATGGAACGTGCCAGTCACTCGCTACCCACGTGTGGCACGTGGTGGCTCATGGGATCACTCGCCAGCTGGCACCCGCAGTGCCTCACGCATGAACTCAGAAAAGAACTGGAAAAAGGAAGATCCGCAAGTCCCCAAGAGTGTCTGGTATCACACTGATGGTCAACACGTCGGGTTCAGAATCGTCCGCTCACTTGAGATCCCCACCGCCGAAGAAATGCACCGCTACTGGAATACGGACTGGTGGTCGGAAAAAAGAAACGGCGAGGATCTGTAGTTGCCGGATGTGATTTTTTCGGTGTTTCTGGCGGGTCTTCTATGGAGCACGGGTCTGTGACCCGCATCTCACTGTCGAGCGGAGAATCAAGTGTTCTGCCCATACACCACGCTCTATTGGCAGCTGGGAGTTGCAAACTCCCACTCCATAATAAACGCCGGAAAAAGTCACACCCGTAGTTGCCAACCCGCGCAGGATTCCTACACTGGCTCTGCCTATGTCGGATTCCTTTGTTCACCTGCACGTTCACAGCGCCTATTCCACGCTGGATTCGACCATCCGTACGAAGGATCTATGTGCCCGTGCTGCAGAACTAGGGATGCCGGCGGTCGCCTTGACGGATCACGGGAATCTCTACGGCGCGATCGAATTCTATCAGAACGCGCACAAGGCAGGGATAAAGCCGATCCTTGGCTGTGAGATCTACCTCGCGCCTGAATCGCTCGAAGATAAAAAAGAATGCCCCGGCAGGAGGAACTCCACCCACCTAACACTTCTGGCGAAAAACGAGACCGGCTGGAAAAACCTCGTTAAGCTCGTCACCATCGGCCACCTCGAGGGCGAATGGCTCGGTGAGCCACGCGTAGATCGTGAGGCGTTAGAAAAATATTCTGATGGTCTCATCTGTCTGAGTGGCTGTGTCAATGGCTCCGTCGCCGAGTGGTTTCATAAAAACGATCCCGATGCCGCACGCGCCGAGGTCGAGAAGCTTGCAGGCATTTTTGGTAAAGATGATTTCTACCTCGAACTCAACGACCATAGCCTGGAAATCCAGCAGACGATCAATACCACGCTGAAATCCTTCGCCGATGAACTTGGGTTAAAACTCGTTGCCACCAATGACGTGCATTTCCTTGGAAAAGATGACCACGAGGCGCACGACGTGCTCATCTGCATTGGTGAGGGTCGGTTGTTGTTAGATGAAAATAGGAAGAGCTATCCCGCCGATCACTATTTCAAAACACCGGAGGAAATGCGCGCCTTGTTTGCCGATTTTCCGGGTGCCTGCGACAATACCCTCGAGATTGCCGAGAAGTGCAACGTCGAGATGGTGTTAGATCCGACAAGTTCCGAGAAATACCCCCAGTTCGATTCCCCCGATGGCACACCGCGTGAGGAGTATTTCCGCAAAGTCTGCTTTGACGGTTTGGAAAGCCGCTACGGTCAGAGTGAGCTCGACACTCTCTGTGAGATGCACGAGTGCAACGAAACCGAAATAAGAAAAACTCTCGATGACCGCCTCGACTACGAGATCAAGACCATCAACGACCTCGGCTTCGCATCCTACTTCCTGATCACCGCCGACTTCATCCAGTGGGGTCGCGATCACGACATTCCCGTGGGTCCAGGCCGTGGCTCCGCCGCAGGATCACTCGTCGCCTACACCATGGGAATCACGGATATCTGCCCTATCCGGTTTGGCCTCTTGTTTGAGCGATTCCTCAACCCGGAGCGGGTCAGCCCGCCGGACGTGGACATCGATTTCTGCCAGTCGCGCCGACCCGAAGTCATCGATTACGTCCGCCAGAAATACGGCGAGCGCTCCGTTTCCCACATCATCACTTACGGCACACTGGGCGCGAAATCCGTCATCCGCGATGTCGCCCGCGTCATGGGTGTCAGCTACGGTGATGCCGATATGCTTGCCAAAATGATCGAGGCAAAACCCGGCGTCAAACTCAAGGGCGAGTATGATGAAAAAGCCGAGCTGCGCGAGGTGATCGAGAACTCAAGCACCTGGCAAGATCTCTGGAGCTACGCGCTCAAGCTGGAGGGTCTAAACAGGAACACCGGGGTGCACGCCGCCGGTGTCGTGATCGGTGATCGTGACCTGGCGGAGCACTGCGCTCTAACAAGAGGTAACGAGGGTGAGGTAGTCACCCAGTGCGATATGAACGCCATCACCGATGTGGGGCTTCTGAAAATGGACTTCCTCGGGCTGAAGAACCTGACTGTCATTCAGGACGCGGTGAATCATATCCGCAAGCACACGCCAGATTTTGACATCAACACCGTGCCACTTGATGACGAGCCGACCCTCGCCCTGCTCAATCGCGGCGAAACCATGGGCGTGTTCCAGCTGGAATCCGGTGGCATGGTCGAGACCTGCAAGAAATACGGGATTTCCAAAATCGAGGACATTATCGACCTGTTAGCACTCTACCGCCCGGGTGCCATGGATTTCATCGATCAGATGATCGAGGTGAAAAAAGGCATCAAGCCGGTGCAGTATGAGCATCCTTTGTTAGAAGAGATTTGCGGCGATACCTACGGCGTGATGATCTACCAGGAGCAGGTGCAGAATGCCGCCAAAATGCTCGCCGGATACACACTCGGTGGTGCTGACATCCTGCGCCGCGCCATGGGTAAGAAAAAACCCGAGGAAATGGCGAAGCAGCGCGAGATTTTTGTCGAGGGAGCCAAGGCGACCAATGACATCGAGGCGCCACTCGCGAACAA
>JBGCEU010000093.1:0-6031 GCA_045106535.1 Akkermansiaceae bacterium
CAAGCTTGCTCCTTTGGGCACCTGCAAAGGCAAGGATCACTTCTGCGGATGTGGTGAGCCGTCTAACACCTTATGGGAAAAAGAAGTCCTGTTAATGCTCTCACAGATCAAGCTGCCACCGCTCAAGGATGGCTACGCTTACCGACTGTTAGTTGGTGGACGATCCCACTACAACGCAGGTGGCGGCACGGACGTGTGGATCGACGGCGAGCATATCAAGAATCGAAGAAAAGGCCGGGCGACCATTGAGGGTGGGAGTGGTCGTAACTCCAATAAACCTTGGGGAGTCGTCATCGCCGATGATTTTCGTAAGCACTTCGATGACGGTGAAATCCTGCTCGCCTGCAACGGCTTCCTGCGTTGGGGTCACCGATCCACAAAAATCATGTGCTACAAGGCATTTTGGTTCGAGAAAATGAAACTGCCTACATTACCCGAGGCCAAAGCTGGCGAGTAGATCACTGCAAACCTAACATTATTTCAAAGAGATGAATAGATCATCAAAAGTTTCCAAGAACGTATTGGTGGGCGCGCTAGCACTTGGCGTTTCTCTGGCAAGCTTTCAAGCGATAGCTGCTGAAATCCCAGTCGCCCTTCCAAAACCCGACGCCACTCCGCCAGCCGCTGGCAAGGTGAAGGTCTATATCCTCGCTGGTCAGTCTAACATGGTAGGCATGGGTGATCTCAAAGGCGCACGCCCTCAGTATCCTTCCATCTACCTCTCGTCGGATCCCGCCATCATCGAAGGCCGCATGCACGCAGGCACGAGCCGCAGCAAGGGAGCGTGTAAATGGTTCTGGAAAGGTCAACCAGGATTGCGATCGCATGGTCTCTATCAGAAAGCTGAGGGTGGGGCTACGGGAGCCATCGCTACCATGGGCGGCAAGACCACCATGATCAACCTGGGGTTACAGAAGGAGTCCATCCCCGGCCCGGGAACCGTGGCCAAGGCCTTCATCGACGTGCCGACCACGGGTAACTACTTGGTGCACGTTGGCTACGGCGACAGCAGCCAAGCTACGGCGACCGTTGGAGGAAAAGAAGTTTACCGCAAAGAAGTCGGTGGTGAAGCCACTCTCACCAAAATCGAGCTAGAAGCCGGAAAACGTCACGTCCTGAAAATCACTTACCTCAAGGGAGGTTCTGCCGCGTTGTGGTTAGAGCAGGTTGATCTAGAAGGTAAAGGCGACCTCGTCACGCTGACCCAGAAGGACGGCAAGTTTCCTTACCTCCTCGACGATAAAGGCGAGTGGAGCGTGCGTCAGGACGTCTTTTTTCATGAGGCCCGTGTCCTCAAGAGAAAGGGGAGCTTCCTGAGTGCCGCCTCTAACGGCGGGAGCCTTGGGCCTGAAGTTGGTTTCGGCACCGTGATGGGAGTTTACCACGATGAGCCAGTGCTGCTGATCAAGACCGCCATGGGTAACCGCTCACTGAAGTTCGACTTCCAACCACCGTCCAGCGGTCGCAAGGAACCCGACAACAAGTTCGAGGGCTTCGAATACCGTGCCATGGTGGAGGGTGTGAACAAGACACTCGCCAATCTCAAGGACATCATGCCTGGCTACAAAGGTCAGGGCTATGAAATCGTCGGCTTTGGCTGGTTCCAAGGGCACAAGGACAAAGGCTCGACCAAGGAGGAATACGAGGGTCATCTGGTCAACCTCATCAACGACCTGCGCAAGGATCTCAAGGCTCCGGATATGAAGGCCGTGGTCGCTACCGCAGGTTTTGGCGGCTACCGTATCAACTCCGGTGACTGGAAGGGAGTCTGGGAAGCTCAGATGGCTGTGGGTGATGCCAAACAGCATCCTGAGTTCAAAAGCAACGTCGCTAGCGTCGATACCCGTGACTTCTGGCGCGAAGTCGATGAATCCCCACGCAGCCAGGACTATCACTACCACCGTAACCCGGAATTTTATCTGCTCTGTGGCGAGGCAATGGGTCGCTCCATGGTGCGTCTGCTCGGTGGCAAGGCCGCGGCCATACCCAAGTCAGATCGCGAAGCCAAGACTCTGGCTGCCATGAAGAAGGAAGCCGCCACTCCAGAGCCCTCCGAAGGACAAATCGCCGCCTCTGAAGCCGCGACCAAGCCCATGGTCATCGACGGTTTGATGCATTCCTACCTCAACGAACCTCGAAACGAGAAAAAACTGGAAGGTGTATTTGTTACTTCCCAAGCCAAGCCGGAGAAATTTCCCGAGTATCTTGAAGATCCTGTCGATGATGTCGTCGCCTTTTTCGAGGCAGCCGGGATCGATGCTTACAGCTGGAAGCCTGTGCTGCCGGACATGCACAAGGCGAGCTGGGAAATCCTCGGCTTCAACCTCGCCAAGAATCCCTACGACCAACCTCTTCCGAAGAAGGGTGAGAAACCTAAACCCATGCCTGTGGAATTGAAGCTCCCAGCTGGTCAGGAAAACTGGTTTGCCACGGACTTCGATGCCGCCAAGGCTGGTTGGAAAAAGGCACCTGCTCCGTTCGGCAAAACCGTCGAGAAGGAGTGGCCGGAAAACCTCGCCTGGATTGTCAAATATCCGCTTTACCCCGCCGAGCGCCCGCAACCAACCACGGTTGTATCCGAAAACGTTCTGTTGATGCGCGGTAAGTTCGACTTGCCTCCCGCCAAGGAAGGTCACCGCTACCGTGTGCGTGTCATCGGCAGCATCAACGCCAACTCTGGTGAAGGATTCGCCATCTATGTCAACGGCAAGCTGATGGGCGAGCGCAAGACCGGGGTGAATGCGTGGCGTCGGCAGGGCAAGAGCGGTAGCGCCGTATGGACCGAATTCATGGACGGCTTCAAAGGCGGCCCAGTGACCTTGGCCGTTGCCAACTTACCAATGAACAACTTCTCGCCGGATCGTGTCCCACCCGCCATCGGTCCGCTTTACGTAACCATCGAGGAGCAAAAGATGCCCGAACTTAATGCTCGGCCTTGATGGGGGCAAATCTGCGCTGGCAGTCTGCGTATATGCGGGTTAGTTTGCAGCAGATTGTTTTATGAATTTCTCAAAGAAACAAATTGGTTTCGGTCTGCTATCATTGGCTGCTACTGTGATCACGGCAAATAGTGAACCTGTGCCGCCAGCTGCGGAAGAAGAGAAAACACCAAAATTTGAGGTCACTGCGACGGAGGTCAAGCTCCCTGGTGTGACTATCACGCGGGCAACGCAGGAAGTCCGCATCGATGCCAAGGTCTGCCTACAAAAGGGGATACTGGAATATGTCGTTTGCCGCCCTAACACCTTCGAGCACGAGGCTATCTTCACCACAGAGGCGAATCCGGAGCTCGTTCACGCAGCACTTCTTCTCTGTGGGCTCAAGCCAACGGCACAACTCCGCGGCATGGGTGAGCTATGGTTTGAAAAAGCCATGAAGCAGAAGCAGTCGCGCGTGAAGATCGAGGTGGAGTGGGAACAGGATGGCAAAAAAAAACGCGTCAACCTCACATCGATGCTTCAGAACCGCCAGGATATCATGACCACTCCTGGGCAAGAGCAACCGAAGAAAGAACCCAAAGTACAGGACGCCTGGATATTTTCCGGATCATTCATGCAGGTCCACACGGAGACCAAAAAACCATTCTACGCTGCGAACAGCAGTGGCATTCTCGTCGGAATCTGGCCTGACCCCAGCACGGTTATTCAGTATGGTGTTGTAAATGGCGATCCACATAAAGGAAAGCATCTTGGGCTGGAGATTCACGAGGAGCGCGTGCCTAAAGTGGGCACTGAGGTGAAGCTTGTATTTTCAAAACACGATCTTCCTTTTGAAAAGAAAAACCGCCGGAAATAAAACTCTCGGATAATCCATATCAAATGGAAGCTACTCTGCAAAAACCTAACAAAAATATTGGGCTGGCTCTCGCTCTCGTCTTCCTGTCTGGGTTTGCAGCCTTGATCTATCAGGTACTTTGGATGAAGCAGCTTGGCCTGCTCTTTGGTAACACCTCCCATGCCGCGAGTGCGACTCTTGCATCGTTTTTTGCCGGGCTTGCAACCGGTAGCTGGTTTCTCGGTCGGCGTGTAGCCACGAGTAGGAACCCCATGCGCACTTATGCATGGCTGGAGGTTGGTATCGCAGTCACCGCACTGCTTTACTTCGCCATTCTCGGGATTTTTTACATGATCTATCCGTCGATCTATCAGAGTCTCGGTGCCAGTGGGTGGTTGTTATTGGTTAAATTTGCCCTTTCGCTGCTGCTTGTTTTTCCACCCGCCTTCTGCATGGGTGGCACCATCCCGGTGATGGGGCAATTCATGGTGCGCAAGCGTGATGCATTTGGAAAAATTTCTGCGTTGATGTATGGCATTAATACCCTCGGTGCAGCCAGCGGTGCTGCGCTTGCGGGTTTCTATCTACCGCTTTGGCTTGGGTTTAATATCACATGTGGACTGGCGATTGCGCTGTCGGTCGTTGTTGCCGTTGTTGCTTTTAGAATTTCATCTGGATCTCTGCCGCAAGCCGTCGAACTGGATGATGAAGCTGACATACAGCCTGAAGCCGTTGAGGGAAATCCCGCGCCACTGACGAGACAGGAACGGCGCGCTCTGGAAAGACAACAAAAGCGCGGAAAAAAACGATCTCAGGTTGTGCCAGATCATCCTTCTCCCGAAAAACCTCAAGCTCTTCCGGCGGCAGGTCGTAAGTCAATTCTTGTTCTGTGTTTTCTGTCAGGCTTTGGCATCCTCGCACTGGAGATTCTATGGACGCGTATGTTTTCTCAGGTGTTAGAAAACTCTGTATACACCTTCGCGACGATTCTTGTCGTTGTTTTAATTTGTCTCGCGCTGGGTGCGCTGGCGAGTTCGTTTCTCGCTCGATTGAAGGCGCCGCCGCTTCTGGTGCTGACTCTGTTAGTATTGGCCGGCGCTGGCGCCGTTGCGGTCACGCCATCGGTCTTCATGAATCTAACCAATGGCATGGAGCTTGTTTCCTCGAAAGGAACATGGTCGAGCTACATCATGCTCATTTTCCGCACGGCGGCACTGACGATTGGTCCCTCGGCACTGATTCTTGGCATGGTTTTTCCATACCTGATGAAGACTGAGGAGGCGCATCTAACATCGCCCGGTTTGTCTCTGGGCAGGCTCGCCACCGTGAACACAATCGGAGCGATCCTCGGTGCGCTGCTCTGCGGTTTTCTATTCCTCGATGCCTTTGGCATGTGGCGTAGCTTGCAGCTGATCGCCGTTCTTTACTTGGTGGTCGCGTTACTACTGCCGCTCGGCTGGTGCGCCCGTAGCTTGGTGGCGAAGGCGTCGTGTGTTTTGGTTCTGTTCCTGACTTTGATTACTCTGAACCCCCGCGAGCTTCCAGTCACAAGTATAGATCCCGCAAACCCAATCGCTCAGGAGGAAAAAGTCATCGAGGTCTGGGAGGGGAGCGACTGCACAGTCTCCGTGACCGAGAGCCGGTTTGGCACAGCCATCAAAATCAACTCGGACTACAGCCTCGGCTCCACGGGTGCTTACATGCAAGAAAGGCTTCAAGCCGATCTGCCCCTGATGGTTTATCCGGAAACTGAAAGCGTTTTTTTCCTCGGCGTGGGCACAGGAATCACTGCGGGTGCTGCTCTCGATGCAAAACATCAGCACGTCAAAAAAATTGTCGCCTGCGAGCTTGTGCCGGAAGTGATCACCGCGGCGGAAAAATACATGACCGATATCCGTGGCTTTGATACCACAGGCGGCCTGTTCAAAGACCCGCGCGCGGATGTGCTTGTCGAGGATGGTCGGCACTACCTGATGGCGACCGACCAGCAATTCGATATGATCAATGCCGATCTCTTTGTGCCATTCCGTTCCGGAGCAGGAAGCCTTTACACGAGGGAGCATTTTGAAAATGCGAAGAAGCGACTCACTTCGGAGGGGGTGTTTGTCCAGTGGCTGCCGCTCTATCAGCTCACTGAAAACGAGTTTTCTATCATCGCCAATACCATGATCGGTGTCTTCGATCAGGTGTCCATGTGGCGGCATAATTTCCAACCGGGATACGAAATCGTGGCACTCGTCGGTCACCAGAAAGGGCA
>JBGCEU010000094.1:0-9095 GCA_045106535.1 Akkermansiaceae bacterium
TTGCCTTCGGCTTCGAGCTGCTTACGGTTGATCTCGTTCTCTTCCTCGATGGTTGAGGCGTCGAGATCGTCGCGGGTCAGTCCAGCGGGGTTGAGTGCGGCGATGTGCAGGCAGATGTCGCGTGCCAGACCTTGGAAGGCCTCGTTCGCGGCGGTGTCTGCATTTTCAGCACCAAGCTCAAGGAGAACGCCCACTTTGCCACCCATGTGGATGTAGGAGGCGATAGAGCCGTTGCCGTCGAGGTTGTAGCGAGTGACTTGCTTCACCTTGATGACCTCACCAAGCTCGGAGAACTTAGCACCGAGTGCGTCTTGCACGGTGCCGTCTTGGAAAGAAAGTGCGGTGGCAGCCTCAGCGTCCGAGGCATCGGATGCGGAGATCGTGCTGGTGATGTCGGAGACAAATGCGCCGAAGTCTTCGTTTTTAGCAACGAAGTCGGTCTCGCAGTTGACTTCAACAAGAACGCCAGTGTCGCCAGAATCGGAAACGTTGGCGGCGATGAGGCCTTCGGACGTCTCGCGGTCGGCGCGACCAGCGGACTTAACGATGCCTTTTTCACGGAGGAGTTTGATAGCGGCGTCCATGTCACCTTCGGTTTCGGTGAGGGCTTTTTTACAAGCCATCATGCCGGCGTTGGTGACCTTGCGCAGCTCTTGAACAGCGGATGCAGTAATCATGGTGATTTAGTAATTAGGTGATTTGGTAATTCGGTGGGTCTAGTCTTTGGCAACGACGATGGAGTCGACGAGGTTCTGCAGAAGCAGGCGGATCGAACGGGTTGCGTCGTCGTTGCCTGGGATTGGGTAGTCGACTACTGAGGGGTCGGCATTGGTATCGACGATGGCGATGACCGGGATGTTCAGGCGGCGTGCCTCGGCAACGGCGATGGTCTCACGTGCGGAGTCGACGATGACCATGGCGGCGGGAAGCTTGTCCATGTCGCGCACACCACGGAGGTTGCGCAGAAGTTTTTCACGCTCACGTCCGAGGGCGGAGAGCTCTTTCTTGGACATCTTTTTGAAATCGGGTGACTTCTCAATGTCCTCGAGGAACTTGAGGCGTTCAACAGAACGGCGGATGGTGGCGAGGTTGGTCAGTGTGCCACCGAGCCAGCGGTGATTGACGTAGTATTGGCCGATTGCTTCAGCGGCTTCAGCAACAGCATCTTGTGCCTGACGCTTACAACCTACGAAGAGGATCTTTTTTCCTTTGGAGGAAAGCTCACCGAGGAAATCGGAGGCTTTGTCGAGGCACTTCACAGTTTCCTCGAGGTTGATGATGTAGATGCCGCCTTTGTCCTTCATGAGGAAAGGCTTCATCTTCGGGTTCCACTTGCGAGTCTGGTGTCCGTAATGAACACCAGCGTCTACCATTTCGTTAATCAGTTCGTTGACCATTTTTTTGATGTTGTCCGCCCTTGAATCAGGGTGGCTCTGGGTGTGTGGGAAATCCGTCGCAGCTTAGCTAAGTCCTTCAATTTCCCGTAGTTGAATAGGCGACGTGCCGAAGGCTGGCGGGTTCCTAGGTGATGCGCCCGGATTTGACAAGGAGTTTTTGGGTGGAAACGGTAAAAATTGAACAGATCACCGTGCCGACATGTCTGTGTCTTTATAACCCATCGTTGTTAAGCTTATGAGACTATCAAAATATATTAATATGTTAGGCGTCGCCATTGTGGCGGCGGTAAGTTGTTTTTCTTCATCAACTCAAGCCGAGTCTATTCAGGTGGGTGACGTGTTGGAGGTCTCTCTGAAAGGGGTTCCACCTGCCGAGCAGGCGAAGGTCTATTCCAAGCTTGAGGTGCGTGATACTGGCGTGATCCGGATCCCGATGGTCAACGTAGATATCCGAGCCTCTGGGAGGAAGCCACAGGATGTGGAGCGCAGTATTGAGGCAGCGTTTAAAAAAGCAGAGTTTTATGTTTCACCAACAATTTCCATTCAGGTTCACAAGAAAAAAGCAGGTGAGGAAGAGATTAAAAAAATGCTCATCGTGGGTGGCCGCGTGAAGAGAAATGGTAGAGTGCTTTTCCGCAAGGGCATGACCTTGATGGAGGCAATTCAGCAGGCAGGAGGGCGAGATCCATTTGGTAGTAAGTATGTTTACCTGACGCGTAAGAATGCCAAAGGTCAGAACGTTCGATACAAGTTCAACGTCAAGCAGCCAGATCACCAGGTTGAAAAGGTCTATCCCGACGACATTATTAATGTGCCACAGCGTGGGACATTTGAGAGATAGTTTCGCTGGGGTTTTCCGGCTTGGTTATGGAGCGCGGGATTGCATCCCGCATCTGCCTATCGAGCGAAGAATCAAACTAGCATGACGCACGACAGTGAGCTGCGGTTTGGAAAACCGCCCTCCATAGCGTCTACTCCACCGCACACGGCACGAGAATGCCGTCTTTCATACCGTGGATTTTCTTTTTGTCGGCGGGCACGATGGTTGCCAGGCAGCCGCCGAAGGAGGTTTTGCCAGCGTCGTCGGTAAAGAAGTAGGGACAGAGGCGGGCGCGGCCTTGCATGATACGCTCCTCACCTGTGTCAGGGTCGAAGTAAGGATGCTCGATGATTTTCCCCGCATGATACTCCTGCATCATGCGCGGCTGGGTTTCGAAGGCGTCCACAGCGTCGCCGATATGCCCGCTCCACTCTTTGCCGGGCATGTCGTGCCCGATGTAGACACCGCGTGAGCCCCAGGCGAGCTCCGAGAAGCCGCTTATTTTAAGCACAAGTCGACGCTCAGTTTGTGAGAAATCGGCAACCTCCTCCCAGGAGTGCACTCCGAGACGTGGGATCGCGGCATGGGGCGGCAGAGGTTGGGGATCGACGACCCAGCCGAAGGGAACGATTTCGCGCAAGCGCTGTAGGTGGTTTCCGCGAAGTTCTTTTTCCCAGATGCCACGCAGGGAGGGCGACCACAACAGTGCTAGCCACAGTTTTTCCTCAAGGTGAGGTTTGCAGGGGGACGTCAGGAGATGGGAGGATGCCAGCTTGCGCGCGCAGGGCAGGTTTTCCCAGTCGAACCACTCGAAGAATCGGTAGGCTGGTTTGTCGCCAAGCTTTGAGCAATCGGCCTCCTCGGCTGCCGATACGTGGATGCCCTCGCAGTGCTCGGCGAGCCATTCCATCTCCGGGCGGTAGTCGGCGGATTCCTCGCTGACGAGGATCTCGCCCCCATCTGTCATCAGCGATTGGAAACCGTTACGGATGCCGTTCTCGCCACCTAACACATCAAAGCCGTGCTCTGAATAAAAACGGGACAGCCAGAGAGTGATTCCCATGCCGCCCGGTACGGAGTCGAGCTCAGTTAGGGCGAAGGAGTCTGTTTCATCATCGCCTGTGAGGATGAGGTCGGGTCGGATCACGCGCGGCATCGCGTCGCGCAGTGCGGCAGACTTCTGCGTGTCCGTGATCCAGTGTGGCTTGTCGGCATCTAGCAATTTATAGATCCACGCTGGCAGCTTACCTTTCGCGCTGCGCTGGTAGATGTTATCAGATGCTCGTTGGAACTGCGCCAGCGGATGACCTAGCTGAGTGAGCTTCCGTGCTGTAGCTTTTCCTAACAGTAATGGCTTAGGTGAAAATAGCCAACCACCACCGTGCCGGAGCTTGGACTTGGGTAGGGCGGATGTGATGGTTTCTAGATTCAAAATCAATGTGGGTTTACGTTGGGAGTGCTAGGAGAACGATTAATTCCAATATTAAAACTTCCCGCAGCATCCTTGCCGCAGTGTTGCCGCTTGCCAAGCCATCAGATGCGCAAAATGTGCCATATTATGAATATACCCGCCGCTGTTTCTGCTTGGCGAAATATGTCGAGGAACTTTACTCTGAGCCATCTTGCGGACACCACCAACAAACGCCTAAGAATAATAATGAAACTCCGATCGATCACTCTGTGCCTGCTGATACTTCCTGCCTCACTGTGGGCAGCCAAGCCTGATAAGATTAAAGCCCTGTCCGTGACGCTTGATATCAATACCAAGGCAAAAGCCGAGCCCGTGAAAAATAGGCTGATGGGTTACAACATCTTGAACTACCGCACAAAGAGGCAGCGTGATCTTGTTAGTAAATTTGACCCCGTTGCGATGCGTTTCCCGTGTGGAGTCTGGGGCAATTTTTACGATTGGGAAACGGATACGTTTACCCAGCACGGTGACAAGCATCATAAAACGAAGACCTATGCCCCGACGCTCGCGAAATGGAAAGAGATGGGCTACAAGGGCGGTTTTCCCGGCCTTAGCTTACTAAATAGCGAAAAGAAAAAGGCCAACGGCAAGGGCATGGACATCGTTTGGCTCTATAACGCCGCATACGACAGCCCTGCACAAAACGTCGCGCGTATGAAAGACAGCATCGACAAGGGGTTTGTCGTCCGTGATATCGAGCTGGGCAATGAGCAGTTCTGGCTGAACCAGTGTTCCAGTAAAACCATCACGCCAAAGGGATACCACGAGGCAGCGACCAAGATCACCAAAGCCCTCAAAAAAGCCAACCCCGAGCTGCGCATGTCCATCACTCTCTCTTGGCGGGATAAGCACGAGGAGTGGAACAAAATAGTCGCAGGCGATGGCAAGTACTTTGACGCGATTTCGCTACACAAATACAGCGGCTTCAATGAGGATAAGTCTGACCCAAAGGATCAGCAGCAGGCACTCGAAAAGGCACTGGCCGCGCGACTCTGGCTCGAAGAATCCGCCAACTACGTGCGTAAATTTGGCCCTGGAAAACCGATCTGGATGACCGAGTGGGGTATCGATGCCGGGGCAGGCGTAAAAGCCGCCGCCGCCTTGGCAATGGCCGACTGCTACCTCTACATGTTTGAAAATCAGGACGTCTTCGACCGTGCGAACTGGTTCAGCGTGAATGGCGTGAGCCGCAGCTTCCTCATTTTTAAAGAAAAACGCACCCTGCGCTACCCCCTGCAAAAAACCGCCTTCGCCTGCGTCCATGAGATTGTCCGCAGCGTCTTTGAAGATAGTCAGCTCCTGCCCACTAAGGTCAGCAGCCTTAAGCTCAGTCTTGATGGCAACTCCATAGATATGGTCACAGCCCGCGCGGTGATCCAGGCAGGTAAAACCAAGGTTCTCGCTGTTAATCTTTCCGACCAACCCAGTAAGTTAGCTCTGAGTTTAGACAAAAAAAGCTACAAAAAGCCGCTCACACACCACGCCATGGCCTTCAAAGACTTGTCCGAGCTGGTCGTGCTGGACTTTGAGAAAAACCCTCTGAAGCCTGTTTCAAACGCCCCCAGCACCATCACCCTGCCGCCTTACTCGGTCAGCGTGCTGTCAGGGTTTGAGGGCATTGGTGAGTAGGGAGCCCAAAAAACGCGAAAATTGCCCTTGACCGAGGTCGGGTGAATTAAGTTATGGTGAGCTATTGATAATACACTAACTTCACACCCAAACACCTCAATGATACATCAATCCAATCAAGCATCTTCATTGCCCATCAGACATTTGCCACACACCGTTTCATGCTTGGCAGCATGTGCATTTTTTGGTCTTGCCTCTGAGAGAGCGAGTGCAGTTGCCGTCATTTTAACACCTGGGGTTAACAACGGGCCATGGGCACTCGATCCAGGAAACAACACTTTTGACACGCAAAACAACGGGAGCGCCAGTGTTGATGGGGTTATTTCGGGCACAGGGAATGTGTTTTTTGATGGAAACAGCAACAACAACTCCGTTGTGTTCATCGATTTAAATACGTCTCATACATACGATGGAAGCACGCAAGTCAGATCCTCCAACGCAAGGGCGGGTATCCGGCTTGGTGTGAATAATGCTCTGCCCACCTCAACCGTTTTATCGCTGTCGTCCTCTAATCAGGGCTCAGGCCGCCCAGTCTGGTTCGATCTGAACGGCTTCAGCCAACAGGTAGGTGGCCTAGGTGGAACCGTAAACACAAACTACAACGCGATTGTAAACGGAAACGCAGGTCAGGCTGGTGTTCTTATCGTCGCTGGCGCAGCAAACTCCACCTACACCCAGTTCCTTGGAGCAAATAACTCGCATCCCAATGTCACTTCTGGAGCAACCGGTATTCCTGACGGTCAGGGTAACAACTTTAGCCTTGAAAAGGCAGGTGCAGGGACTCTCACGCTGACACGAAATAATTCCTACATTGGCAATACTACCATCGATGCCGGTACGCTGAGTATTCAGAATGCCTATCTTGCCGATGCCGCGGACATTTACATGAATTCGGCAGCAATTTTCGATCTTGATTACAGTGGAACCGACACCGTGAACTCCCTCTTCATCGATGGAGCTTCCCAAGCTGCGGGAACATGGGGTGCCGTCGGTTCCGGAGCGACCAACGAAAGCGCTCTGTTCACAGGAAATGGTCTTCTTGAGGTCACTACCTTTGTCCCGGAGCCATCAAGTACGGCTCTGCTGGGTCTTGGTGGTCTTGCTCTTATACTGCGCCGCCGCCGTTAGTAGAACAAAAATAAGTTTCGTTTACATGCTGCACTTCCGATAGGAGGTGCAGCTTTTTTGATTCCATGCATAGACTGTATCAAGTGCTCAGATACTCATACTATTTCCTCAAGCCGATCTAATAAAGAGAGTTACTCCAGTCAGCTGCTTGATTTTAGCAAAAAAAAATATTGTCATGCTTCTGGATTTGGTTTAATCGTTTCGTGCTTGGCTGAATCACAGCGTAAGCAAGTTATAAACCAGATACACACTATACATATGAAGAAAACACTCACAATTCTTGGAGGTGCCCTAGCGGTAAGCTCCATTTCTGCATCCGCAGCGATTACACTCGTAGCTGGCTGGGATGCCTTTAATAACACCATCACTCCGACAGCTACTCATTTAGCTGCTGACACTACTGCAACACTTACAACTAGCGCGACTGGTGGCAATTGGGATGATTGGAATAATTCAAGCGGTCACGGTACAAGCGTTGATGGCACCTTCGGTAGCCTAAGTAGTGCAGTAGCCACAGCTTCCACTGTGGGTAGTACTGGAAGTAACCAAAATAGAAATCTGAGTCTAAACCGTGGTCGCAAGCCGGGTACTCTCAGCTTCTCTCTAGTCAACACTTCAGGAGTGGACAGAACTATGGATGGCTTCTACTTCGACGCGGTTGGAAGATTTGCAGGTTCGGCGAAGAACTGGGATCTTACATTTGGTGGTGCGATTTCTGGAACAGCGGCGAGTGGGGTTCTTACCCAAACCAATCTAAACACCGCAACAGCAGCTCAACGTGACAAATTCGTTGATTTATCTGGTTTGACAGACAATATTTGGGAAGCAGGGAGCACTGCTACATTCAGTATTGTCTTTGGTCCTGGTCCCGCTGGAGCAACTGGCGGCGGTCAAGAGACGGTGATCGACAACATCGGCATCACAGCTGACGTCGTTCCCGAGCCATCGACCTTTGCGTTATTCGGCCTTGGTGGCTTAGCGATGATTCTACGTCGTCGCCGCGCCTAATGGCAGGAATATCGTATTTTTTAGGACCGCGTCTCGGATTCGAGGCGCGGTTTTTTTATTTATATTGTATTTACATGGATTAAATTTGCGTGTATCCATAAGCAGTTATTCACCAATGTATAAGAAACGTTGTCATAGATACACGGAGCGAAAGCTAATCCCCCTCCTTTCGCCACGTTCCCGTAAAAGCAATCACAAGGGGTTTGCCTTGATCGCAACCATCTCTGTGATGGTGCTGTTGTCGGTTATCGCCTTGGGAATGTTATCGCTTTCTTCGGTGGCGATGCGCTCATCCTCTCAGTCAAACTCGAAGCGTTTAGCTGAGGCCAATGCGAGGATGGCATTGATGATGGCGCTTGGAAATTTACAGCGCGAAATGGGGCCAGACTCGCGAATCTCATCGCCACATGATCTCGGCAGTGCGTCCGGTGGGATGCCACACTGGGTGGCCGTCTATGATGCTTGGCAAGAGCCTGAGTCAGGGCAAGCGATCACTCCCGGCTCACGTAATCTGAATTTCCGTGGTTGGCTTGTCTCTGGGGCATCGGGCGCTGATCCAACAACGGGTGAGATGCTGACGGTATTGGGTGCTGGCACCTTGGGGGATAATCCAGATCCTAACGCATTGGTTCAGGTTCCGATGATTCAGATTGCCAACCGTCAGGACAACGGACGGATGGCGTGGTGGATTTCCGATGAATCGACCAAGGCAAAGGTCAATGCCGGCTCCAAAGCCGCTCTAGCGGCTAACCGATCTCCGCTTCGAGATGCTCAATCACCTCCATACGTGGGTCACAAAGCCTTTGCCGAGCTAGAGAATTTCGAATGGGATACCAAGAAGCGTGCGGTCACGATATCGTTGCCGGAGCTTGATCTCGCATCTAACCAGATCCCTCGAACTCTCGGATCCACGTTTCATGATTTAACCTTACACTCTCACGGCGTTCTAGCAGATGTCCGGCAGGGGCGCTTGAAGCGAGATCTAAGCTCTCTTCTGTCCAGAGGCGTTCAGGAACTGGAGGACAAGCCCCTGTATGTGGCAGACGGTCGCCTTAATCATTTTCAAATCAGTGAGGACGGAAGTATCGCAAACTCCGCAGACTTACCTGCGGATTCAGGCGACGCAAACCGCTGGGGAATTAATCTGGAGGAGCTCTATCTTTTTAACAACCTCCACCGCGAGATCGATTGGGATGGCGGCACCCCACGGCTCGTAAACAAAGGCTCCAAGGAAGAGATGTCGAATGACAGATTCTATATCTACAAAAAACCATCCATGGAGGCTGTACACATGATTCTATCGCTCAGAGCTGTTCCCGATACAGCAGCTCCCAACAAATTCAAGATGCAGGGCATGCTCGATGGTATGATAGCGGTCTCTAACCCAAATGACATTCCATTGGTATGGAGCTCCAGTATGAAAGTGAGTGTGGATTTGCACAGTCTGCCCTACACGGTGAAATGGAATATTCGCGCTAACAACAACTCGGTGAAACACTCCCACAACTCACCAACAATGAATACTCCGTTTTTCAGGTGCAATGTTCGTGGTGGCTTTACTCTGGAAGCAGGTGAGGCAGCTGTATTTGGTAATTCTGAGGCTGATACCCGAGCTCGGCAAAGTAACCTTACCAGAGGTTTT
>JBGCEU010000095.1:0-4382 GCA_045106535.1 Akkermansiaceae bacterium
TACAGATATTAAGAATGACGGAGCATCAAAACTTGTTTGGAATCTCCCCAAAGGATCTGTTAGCATTTCTGTATATAAAGTAGTGCCATTCAAAATACAACTGACCCCTAAATAAAAAAGCGAACAAGGCGCAGCAGACCACCCCCCTACCCGCCGCGCAGTCAAGCTTCACTCTAACTACAACCATTTACCCGTTCATCAACGCTCGCCCTCGGTAGGGGGTTGGCTGTGCTAGAACGTTCGACAAAAGATAATGAAACTAGATTTAGAGAAGTGCCTTCATTGCGTAAGCACTCAACTTGTAGTCGCCGACATCGAGAGGTCCATTAAGTTCTACACCGAGTCTTTGGGCTTCGACTTAAACTTCAACCAGGCCTTCTATGCCGGACTCGGTGTAGGCTCTTATTCGATTCATTTGAAACATGGCGACCATGTTCAGACCCTCCCAGAAGAGACCGACCATGTGAATATAGTCATCGGAGTAACGGATCTGGATTCTTGTTACAAGGCTGTGGTGGCTGAGAACATTAAGGTGATCCAGCCTTTGAGAGAAACGGCCTACGGACGAGAATTTTACATCGAAGATCCAGACGGACACAGACTGGCTTTTTTTGACGTCACCTCATAAAGATAAGAAGTCGAATCGGGTCTCATTGTTTGACTCGGGCATTCTGCGCTCCCCGACTCGTTTTAGCCCAACTACTATGGCTTCTGCTGACTCCTCATCCGCTTCCACGGGTGAGATTTGATTCGCTGCGCTCACCCTACGGGCTACCCGTTGGTCGTCTATCCTGCGCTGCGCTTGTATTCCCCAGGTAATTGCACGTTGCTCCGCTGCACTGCCGCCGAATTTACCTCCACAGGCATACCAGACGGACACTGGATCTGCCGCAGTCTCTGTTGAGACTTTGCCTGTGCCACCTCGACGCGCCATGTCGGCCTTCTATTCGGTTCTTGTCCATCAGCTCGCAGCTTTCTCCTAGCCTTCCTTCCCGTGGTCGGTCACCCTTCCACAAAACCACCGAAGGCTTGTAGGTGGTTTGGACAGGAGCGCCAGCGACGTGCCCCGCAGGGGTGAGGGGGCTGGCGGTGCCCCCGAATCAGTTGGCTTCAGATAGTAATTTCTTCGTTTTTTCCATGTTCTGGTATTCCTACAAGGGACTTGAACCCCATTTACAACGTGCCCATGCTGGGCACACACAAGACGTCGCAGATCAACGCCCTGCCCGCCGTGAGTTGAAAAATGAACGTTCAACCTTCAACCCAGGAGTCGGAGCGCGCTGTCGGCAGGCAGTGACAGCACTTTGGACGTTCTGCTTAAAATCAGCGCACTACATATCTGCGTCCTTGAACACGGCTCTGATTTGTAGCAAGGTGCGGACATGCCAATTTATCTCGACAGCTGCTGCTTCAATCGACCTTTCGATGATCAGTCTCAGGTGCGAGTATTACTTGAGACTGAAGCCAAACTAGTAGTCCAAGAACGGATTCGAAGCGGTGAGCTTCAGCTTGTATGGTCTTACATCATGGATTTCGAGAATGATGCAAACCCTTTTGAGGATCGCCGTAACAGTATTAGCCAATGGCGAGACTTGGCTACGATCGACATTTCAGAATCTGAGGAGGTGGTTGCTCGCGCTGAGGATCTCAGTAGGCTCGGGTTCAAGGCCAAGGACTCAATTCATCTTTCTTGCGCCATCGAAGCGCAATGCAAAATTTTTCTAAGCACCGACAAAGGTATTCTCAACAAAGCGGATCTCGTTCCCGGGCTTGCAATACTCAACCCCGTAGACTATGATTTCACAGAAGATGATGACTGATACTGAAATTCGCGTAAAAGGCATTGCCGCGCTTTCCTCCACCTTGGGGTCTGTGGAGGCTGAGCGGTTTATTGCCCTTATATTACGCGAGCCATTCGATTACACTCGCTGGCAGCGTGATCTTTTTGAAGGATTATCTGTCGCGGATATCAGTTCAGCTGCAAATCACCGTAGAAACCAAAGGCAGAATCGGATCCCGAGGAGTGATTAGCTCCCCGGCCTCACACCACCCTGCGTACGGCTCCGCACTGGACGGTTCCAATCAGACTCCCCGAGCTTGCTCGGGGTAGCGAAGAGTAATCCAGATGGCTTTAATATCCGGAACTCCTTGTTCTTCCTTCCCATGGTCGCTCACCCTTCCACAAAACCACCGAAGGCTTTTAGGTGGTTTGGACAGGAGCAGTAGCGACGTGCACCCGCAGGGGTGAGGGGGCTGGCGGTGCCCCCGAATCAATTGGCTTCAGATAGTAGTTTCTTCGTTTTTTCCATGTTCTGGTATTCCTACAAGGGACTTGAACCCTAGTTACAACGTGCCCATGCTGGGCACACACAAGGATCAGCAGCTAACCCCATCGGCGCCTTTTCTGTGAATCTTTTACTCAAATATAACCTCGACATCCTCGTTCACCACCGCTCTCTCCGAAGGGTTAGCTATGCTAGGACTTTAACTGCCGACTGTGCTACTACATTTTTGCTATGATCAAACCTAGCTTTCACGCGATCTACAGTTTCATCCGTGCTATTGCATGTATAATCCTCGTCGCCTATGCAAACATTGCCTACTGCGAGGAAAGCACTTCATCAGATTCAGTTAAGGAAAAAATCCGATTACGCCAAGGACATGCACAATCTCCGGAACAAGCACGCGCAGAGCTTCAGGAGTTTAAGGCCTCGTATTCGAATCTGGAGCAGTGGAAAAAACGTAAGCAAACGATCCGCGATGCCATCCTCAGGGGGGCGGGATTATCTCCGCTACCTGAGAAAACCCCACTGAATGCTAAATCATCTAACAAACGAACCTACGATGGCTACACGGCGGAAAGCATTGCGTTCGAGAGTTCTCCAGGTTTTCACGTCACTGGCACACTCTACAAACCCACAAAGTCCAGCGGTAAGCTGGCAGGCATCCTCTGTCCACACGGACACGGTGGTCGATTCAGACCCAGCAGACAGTCACGTTGCGCTGTGCTCGCCAAAATGGGTGCCGTCGTTTTCCTCTACGATATGGTTGGCTATGGTGATAGCGAAAAGGCCGGCTGGAATCACAAAAAGACACCCGAGGTGCTCAGGCTACAGACGTGGAACAGCATCCGTGCGCTCGACTTCATCCTGTCGCAACCCAATGTAGACTCAAAAAAAATCGGAATGACAGGCTGCTCCGGCGGAGGAACCCAAACATTTTTACTCACCGCTATCGATGATCGTGTGGCCGTTAGTGTCCCCGTCTGTCAGGTATCGGCTCATTTCTTTGGAGGCTGTCCTTGTGAAAGCGGTATGCCCATTCACCAGAGCGCCACTCACAAAACTAATAACGCAGAGATTGCAGCACTCGCTGCTCCACGGCCACAGCTGATCGTTTCCAATGGCGATGACTGGACGAAATTCACCCCGCGTGACGAGTATCCCTACATCAAGCATGTTTACTCACTCTACGGTGCGTCCGACGACGTTATGAATGCACACTTCCCCAAGGAAAAGCACGACTACGGCATATCAAAACGCCTAGCAGCCTACCCGTTTCTGGCAAAACACCTCGGGCTGGATCTGAAATCCGTCCAGAGTGCGGATGGCAAAATCGACGAGTCTTTTGTCGTCATCGAAGAACTCGAGGACATGCTAGTTTTCGGAGCTAAAAACCCTTACCCGAAAGATGCGGTAGAACCTAACACGCCGTTACCGAGGTAAAACACCGGAACTCGTCAAAGCGGTCACGGCGTCACTCAATAATTAATTCACTCCCCCACCACTGCGAAACTAATCCGGCGCGTGTGAGGTGCGCGGCGGTGTTCAAAAAGGAAAACCCCCTGCCAAGTTCCCAGTGTAGCGCGACCGTTAATCACGGGGATGACCTCGCTACTTCTTGTTAGTGCCATGCGGATGTGGGACGGCATGTCATCAGGACCTTCGTAAGTGTGGACGAAATACGGGGTATCCTCCGGCACAAGGTGATCAAAAAAAGCGTGCAGGTCAGTCCGCGCGCTCGGATCGGCATTTTCCATGATCACGGTGCTGGCACTGGTGTGCTGGACAAAAACGGTGACCGTGCCGCTGGTGATACCTGACTCGGAGACAACACGATTCACCTCATCTGTAATCTCATAAGTCCCCTTGCCATTCGTTTGCAGGGTGATCTCTGTGGTGTGCGCTGCCATTTCCAGATTAATCAATGACAATGTCCTCCGCCATCCAGTCGGCGATTGGGAATTTCATATCAAGCCCCTTCATAGTATCCACGATGATACGCGCGACCACGAGGTTACGATACCATTTCCTGTCAGCTGGAATGACATACCAGGGAGCTTCTTTGGTGGATGTTTTTTGAATAACATCCTCGTAAACATC
>JBGCEU010000096.1:0-5978 GCA_045106535.1 Akkermansiaceae bacterium
TTCGGGCGACGAGAGTCAGGCTGCACAGGAGCCATGTCCGAGTGCGGAGAAGGCGACAGGTTTTCTAACGTATCTGGCAATGGAGCGTAGGGTGGGGGTGAATACGCAGAAGCAGGCGGTGAATGCGTTGTCATTTCTTTATAAGTCCGTGTTTATGGTAGAGGAGTTTGCGTTGGGTGAGTTTTGTCGTGGGGCAGGGAGGAAATCACTGCCTGTAGTGCTGACTGAGGGTGAGGTGGTGAGGGTGCTTGGGGAGATGAGTGGTGTTACGGCTTTGATGGCAAAGCTGATGTATGGTGCGGGGTTGAGGCTGATGGAGTGTATGCGGCTTCGGGTGAAGGATGTTGATTTTGCGAATGGATATATTGTGGTGATGCGTGGGAAAGGTGGGAAGTCGAGGCGTGTGCCATTACCGCGATCATTGGTTAATGATCTGCAGACGCAGCTGGAGAGGGTGGAGAATATTCAGCAGGATGATGTGAAGTCAGGGGTCGATGGTGTGTGGCTTCCAGATGCCATGGCGGTCAAAGAGCCTAATGCGGCGAAGTCATTGGCGTGGATGTGGCTGTTTCCAAGTGATCGGCTATCCAAAGACCCAAGGGCTGCAGCGGTGAGGAGGCATCATGCGAGTGAGACGATGGTGCAGAAGGCGGTAAAGAGAGCGGTTGAAAAAGCGGGCATCGTGAAGCGCGTGAGTTGTCACACATTACGGCATTCGTTTGCGACGCATTTACTTCAGAGGGGGCAAGATATTAGGACGGTACAGGAATTGTTAGGGCATGCAGATGTTAGTACTACGATGATCTATACTCATGTGTTGAATAAGCCGGGTAATGCTGTGAGGAGTCCGTTGGATGAGCTTTAGTCAGGAGTCAGGAGTCAGGAGTCAGGAGTCAGGAGTCAGGAGTCAGGAGTCAGGAGTCAGGAGTCAGGAGTCAGGTGTCAGGTGTCAGGAGTCAGGAGTCAGGAGTCAGAGTGGTGGGATGTTGAAACCTCTTGCCTTTGATAGTCTGTGATTTATGGTTTGGGGTGTAATGAACATTTCTGTTTCTCGGAGAAAATTTATGGCGCTAGGTGCGTCGGCACTGGCGTTTCCAAGTGTATTACGTGCTGCTAATTCGGTAACACTTGGCCATGGAGACTTTAGGTATCGGGTGGTTCCGGGCTGGGGCGTGCTTGGAGCGGAGACCCCTGTGAAGAACTGCCATGGGATCGTTTGTGACAGTGAGGGCAATATTGTTTTGCTAACAGATGAGATCAAAAATAATTTTATCATCTATGATGCATCGGGTAAACTTGTGCACAAGTGGGGGACAAAATTTCCTGGAGCCCATGGTCTTTCCTTGGTCAAAGAAGGGTCGAAAGAGGTTCTTTATTTCACAGACCGTGATCTCCATAAAGTTTATAAGGCAACACTGTCTGGTGATATTCTAGAGGAGTGGGCTTATCCTGAAAAATCAGGAAAGTATGCCAAGGAAGCACAATATAAACCCGCGTGGACCTTACATCATCCTGATGGTGGTTTTTATGTGTTAGATGGTTATGGTCGCGATTACATCACACATTATGACGCTAAAGGGAAGTATGCGGGGGTCTTTGGAGGTCAGGAAGGTGGTATTCCACATTGGGGGCCTCATGGCGGGATATTGGAAACAGGAAAAGACGGGAAGGCTAGTTTACTGATTGCGATGAGTGACCAGCAGAACTTATTACGGCTTGATACTCAGGGTAGGAAACTTGCCAGTATTCCACTTCCTGGAGGCAACCCGCGCCAAATACAAAAGCATGGGGACTATTACTACGTGGCACATCTTGCAGATAATTGGCCTGCCGACAGAGACAGCCGAGGTTTTGTTTCTATTTTAGATTCAGATTTCAGAGTGGTTTCTAACATTGCGGGTAATGTGCCTGTGTATGATGACGATGGGAACCTTCAGAAGATGAAGTCGACAACAGAGACCTTTATTCACCCGCATGACCTGACGATAGGCAAGGACGGGTCTGTTTACGTTGCGCAGTTTTTATCGGGAAATACCTATCCTGTGAAGCTGGAGCGCGTATGAACAGCCGGAGGTAGGAGGCGAGTTGTGATTCAGGTTCAGGGGAAATACACCTGTACTTCGTGCAAAATAGTGGCTGAGGATAAAAAGCTGGAAAGTTTTTGGTGGTATCGATTGTATGAGCGTTATGCAAATTACCAAACCGCTATTGTGTGTAGGTCTTCTGGCAGCTGGACTGATCGCCCCTCTCGCCGCTCAAAAGATGCCACGTGAGGATGTCGTCGAATTTCCAGCCATCGGCAAAGGGCTCTGCGTGCACAACCTGTTTCAATCGAACATGGTGATCCAGCGCGGTAAGCCCGTAGGTATCTGGGGTTGGGCGGATCCCGGGGAAAAAGTGACTGTGACCCTCGCGGGAAAATCGGAGACAGCGACAGCTGGTAAAGACCGCTCGTGGAAGGTGACCTTTCCTGCGATGGAGGCCAGCACTGAGCCCCTGGCGGTCACGGTAAAAGGTAAGAACAAAGAGCTGAAGCTTGAGAACATCCTTGTGGGTGATGTGTGGGTGCTCGGTGGGCAGAGTAATATGGAGTTTCCTTTGACTAAGGTAGAGAACGGCAATCTTGAAATTGCCTCGGCGAATTTTCCACAAATCCGAATCCTGACAATTCCCTCGGTTGCAAATCCAGAGCTCCAGAAGGGTTTTGCGCGTCTGCATGAGTGGAGTGACTGGTCGAAGCGCCATTTCCGCAAGGGCGATTGGGATGTGTGCTCACCAGAGACCGTTAGAGAGCTTTCGGCGATTGGTTATGTGTTTGCGCGTCGTGTCCACATGGCGAGCCAGGTGCCGATTGGTGTGGTGGATGCATCTGTCGGTGGAACGACGGTAGAAACATGGACGCCTGATCCCGTGATTCGAACAATCGATGCCGAGCCAGCGAAAAACCTCATGGCGACGTGGGATCAAAAGATTGCCGACTGGGATGGTGCGGAAGATTTAAAGAACCAGATTAAAAAATACCACCAGTGGGTGGAGAGAATGAAAAAGCAGGGGAAGGAAATTCCTGCGGATCGTAAGGTGCCGACCGAGCAACGTCCTGGCCCAGCGTTTGATAAGAACCGTCCTGGTAGCTGCTACGCGGGTATGATTGCTCCGTTGCAAGGTTTTGCTGTGAAGGGCGCTATTTTCCATCAAGGGTATAACAACTGCTTTAATGGCACAGAGGGTGCAAAAATGTATCGTGCTGTATTTCCTAAGATGATCACCGCATGGCGCGCTGCCTTTGGTGATGCTGAAATGCCATTTGGAATCTTGTCCTTCTGCACTTCGAGTACGAAACAATCACTGGAGAACTACTCACAACTCATGGCGGACACAGGTGCCTACATTCGTGAGGCGCAGTATCAGACTTTCTTGGAGATGTTTAAAGCTGGTGATGAGAACATTGGATTTGTTAGCACCTATGATATGCGCCGGCGCTGGTATCACCCGCAGCTGAAGCTGCCAGCTGGTGAGCGTATCGCGCGCTGGGCTTTGGCCACAGAGTATGGTTTTGAGAAATCCTTTGGTTGGAAGCCACCCATGTTAGAAGAAATGAAAGTGGTGGATGGAAGTATCCAGCTTCACATGGATGTCGCAGTGAGCGGCGTGGATGATGGTGGTGTGATCGAGGGTTTTGCCATTGCTGGTAAAGATCGGAAATTTCATCCAGCCAAGGCAGACCATCTCGTCACGGGTAAGGACAATCGTGGTAGGGATCAGAAAAATACGAAAGTCGTTGTCCTAACAAGCCCGATGGTGCCCAATCCTGTGCATTACCGATATGCCTGGGCACGTAACCCGATGGGTAATCTCCAGGTTAACCGGATGACGGATATTCCTTTTGCGACGCAGCGTAGTGACGACTGGCCGCTTGAAGAAGTGTATGTCAAAGGCGAGTTGAAAGTGCTCAGTGGCAGACAGATTGGTAATGAGCTGCGGAAGCTGGATGAGGAGCGGGCCCGCAAGCAGGCGGAGGCGTTGTTGGAGAAGAAATAGCAGTCTTTCACGCAATGGCGCGGCATGGAGCGTGGGCATCATGCCCACATCTCACTGCCGAGCGGAGACTCCCAGTCATTCGGTTATAAAATCAGGTATGACGCACGACAGGTAGCCGCCGGTTACAAACCGGCACACCATAGCCAATGACAGCAGACACACACCCTGTGCGAATAGAGTGGGTTGGGCTTGTAAACTATCCCTGCCTACCGCGTCCGCTGACTGAGTGCCTTTTTAACGGCAGCGGCGACAGCATTGCCGAGAGCTTGCTGTTCTTCAGGTTTATAGAAGTGGACGTTTGTTGTTTTCCACCAGCTTTTTAAATCAGGTGAAGTTGATACGACACCGTGGAGATCGTTGATGATGATTTCGGGGTATTGCTTCATCACTTCCATGGCGGCTTTGTTGAATACTTCGGCAGCACCTTTGCGGCGGGCGTACTGGTTTTTAGTATCGCTTTGCACGGGTGTGGTGGAGCACCAGATCAGGGTGGCACCTGTGCGTTTAAGAATGGCAATTTGCTTGTGAAGATTTTTTTTATAATCACCTAACGGCATTGCGTAGGCGCCAAAGGTATCAGTTTCTTTGTCATATGCCTGCTTGAGATCGTGCAGTCCGTGGTTGAACTGAATCACGTCCCAGTGGAATCCCTTTTCCTCATAGTTCCCGAGCCACAGCTCTGTGTTGAGGACGCCGTGGGCGGTGGAAAATGAGTTGCCGTAATTGCGGTGGTAATTGGCGGTGCCTTTGAGTGCGGCCTTTGCGGCCTCGTGGTAATTCATGCTAATGGAATCGCCAATGACGAGCACGCGTGGGAGATCCGGGTCATCTGTCTTACGAGGGTCATCGAGCGGGATGACCTCCATGCGTTTTGTGAGGAACTTCCCCTGCTTTCTCTCTCCGTAAACAGTAGCCATCCAGAAATTTGAGCTTAACTCTGTTAGGGTGACGGGTTTTTGGTTGTAGATTTTCCAAAAACGTTTGCGCAGAGAGACGCGGACTTGTTTTCCGTCGATTTCGATGGCCCCGCTGCGCAGGCCTTTGCCTTTGTCTGGGGTGAACCATCCGGTGACAGTGCGTTTGTCAGCGGCAATGCCCGTAGCATCGCTGGCATCGTTTCCGGGGTAGAGCGTGACGATACGCGATGAGAATGGTTTGCCCTCTGAAAGCGCTTTGCTTTCGTGCTCATTGATTCCGGAGAACTCTGCGATTACTCTACCATTGATGTGATCAAATGATTTAAGCCCTTCTTTCTGGGTGATCTTGACTCCATCTTGCCAGTGCAAGGTGAAGCGTGATTTTCCGATGTCTGACTTCGGACTGTACTCGGTTGCCTTGAGTAGCTCAAAGGATTTGTTGTTAACATCGACCTTGAAAATCCTCCCTTGAGCTCCGTCGAGGCTCTGGTCTTTTCCTAAAGCTGTTAGGAATGTAAGGTTTAGAAAAAGAGCGCCAATCGCAATAGCTGTGTATTTCATGTGGGATAAAAATTACTCGAATAACTTATCGATCTGCGCTTTCACATCGGAGCCTGCCTTTTCGTAGTAGGCGTCCGCGGACTTGGTGTCTCCAGTGATCTCACTATATATGCCGGCGGCGGCGAGCGCCTCTTTATTTTCGGGTCGGAAGTGCGCGACGAGTTTGGCCAGCGTGGCGTGGTCTTTGGTTGTTAGGTCGGGAAAGTCAAAGATGGCCTGCTTGTCTCCGACCATCGCTTGGAATGTTAGTTTGGTGTTTCCTTCCACCTTTGCGAGCCAGACTTTGCTGCGTGCTTTAGACACGTTGATGGGTTGTGGTTTGAGCTCCTCTGCAAGGCTTAGCTCTGCGAGGGCGCGGATCAGACCCTTGTCGAGCAGGGCGCGGCGGTCGTCTGCGAGAGGTCGGGCTTTTCTGCCAAGCCGATCAAGACCAGTCTTTGGGCCTGTGTTACTTGCGGCACC
>JBGCEU010000097.1:0-2595 GCA_045106535.1 Akkermansiaceae bacterium
AAGCTATTTCGATTGATTTCGACCCCAAGCTCATCTCCTACGATCAGTTACTCGGCTATTTTTGGAATGCGCATCGCTGCGACCGGAATAATAGTAGTCGGCAGTATATGAATGCCGTTTTCTATCAGAACGATGAGCAAAGGAAGATTGCCGAGACCTCACGCGCCAAACAGGCTAAGCGACTCGGTATTTCTGTTGGAGATGTTCAGACAGAAATTCTCCCCGTTAGAGAGTTTACCTATGCTGAAAACTACCACCAGAAATACTACCTTACCCGGTATTCAGACTTCCGAGATTTTCTGAGCAAAACTTACCCGGATGCGAAATCTCTTGCCGACTCTACCGTCGCCACGCGGCTCAACGCGTATTTGGGATCTGGCATGAAAAAAGACTGGAAAGCATTTCTCAAGGAACTCCCCTCCTATGATTTACCGGATGACTTAAGGAATCAACTGGAGAAAGAAGCCAAGAAACGGCTCTAACTAAAAAATTTCTTTGAATTGACCTATAACAGTATTTGCACTAAAATAGCTGCCGAATCTAAATAATCATGTTCAGAAAAACCGCAGCTGTGATGTTCTTCACGGTGATGGCTATGCTCATCACTCTGAAGCACCCTGTGCTGGGATACTGCCTATGTCTAGATTCTTACCATGCGGGCAACTGCGTCTGCCATGCTGAGAAAAATGCCAAGCAAACACCCGAGCCAAAAGCGTCCTCCTGCTCTGGCTGCTGTTCAACTGCAGAAGTCGGAGAGGAACAAGGTGCGACTGAACCGTGTAACGAATGCAATGAGCTTCTTGTCGTCGAGGTTGGCGACTTCTTCTGGAATGCTCAAGATGATATCCCATCGGATACCGAAATATCTCACACTGCGCCTACTTTTGATCTAGACTTGGCGCAGTTGCCATTGGCTTCACTACACACGACTGTTTCCACTCGTGGTGATCCACCACCGCGGCTACTTGGCAGCGTCCCCCTTTATCTCAGGCACAGCGTGCTGAGACTTTGATTTTTTGTTAGCAGACCCGTTTGATCGGTCTGTCGTTTCTTGAATTGAGAGCCCACCTCACGTGGATCAACACCTCAATTTTCTATCGTGCCATTTCGTTTAGGCATTTTCTGAACACTAAATTCTGAACACTAACAAGTTTCCACATGTCTCTGGACAAAATCACATCCAATCAATCTACAGCTTCCCAGCCTGCGCCGAAAGGGCGGCGTTCGCTAGCATGGCTCCTGCCTGTTGGCTTGCTCCTTGGATTCATTGCCATCCTCGCCTGGCTATTTGGCGATCGGCTCATCCCCGCAATCGATGTCAAAACCGCTCAAGTGATTACGATACGAAAAGCGGACAGTGCATCCCCCGCCCCCTCTCCTGAAAAATTATCTACCGAAAAAGGTAATCTACTTTTCCAAGCATCCGGCTGGGTTGAGCCCGATCCCTACATCACTTATGCTCCCTCACTCGTTAACGGCATTGTCGCCGAGGTGCATGTATTAGCAGGTCAGGCAGTAAAAAAAGGCGACTTGCTAGCCACACTTGTCGACGATGACGCTAAGCTTGATCTGCGCGAAGCGAAACAAAAGATCACCAGTCTCAAGGCGGCAATCGTGGCGCATTGCAAAGGAATAGATATTTCCAAAGCCGAGCTTGATGCGGCAAATAAAAAAGTGACCACCATGAAGTCCCAGCTTGCCGACGCTCAAGACAACCTCGATCGGCTTATGCGAATTCAGGAAGGTGCGATCCCTAAACAACAGATTGTGCAAGCATCTTTAAAAGTCCAACAACAGCGAGCCATGCTTGCAGAGTCAGAAACTGAAATGCCGCGCATTCAGGCAAGGCTAGAGCAAATTGATGGTGAGCGTATTGCCATGGAAGCCAAAGTCTCTCAGTTAGAAACGGCGCGCGACCGTGCACAACTTGCCTTAGACCGGACTAAGATCACCTCGCCCATGGACGGAATGATTCTTCACCTTCATGTGGCACCAGGAAAGAAACGTATGCTTGATATGGACGACCCAAAATCCGCCGTGATCGTGGAACTCTATAACCCCAAAAAACTCCAGGCTCGCGTCGATGTGCCGCTCAATGAGGCTGCCGCTCTTAAAGTAGGACAGCAGGTAGAGCTGCTCTCTGATCTACTGCCCGAAACTATCTTCGAGGGCAAGGTGACAAGTATAACCGGCGAGGCCGATCTTCAGCGCAATACTCTGCAAGCCAAAATCGAAATCACCAATCCAGACCCACGCTTACGCCCTGAAATGCTTGTTCGCGCCAAATTTTTCGGCGTGAGTGACAGCACAGCTGACAATTCGCCGTCGTCCTCGGGTCGCCTCTCCATCTATATGCCTGAAGCAGCGATCGTCTCATCCAATCATGCCTGGGTAGTTTCTCCAGATAGCCGAGCAGATTACCGCGCTATCGAACTCGGCAACGAAGTCCGTGACGGTCACCGACTCGTCATCAGCGGAATAAAATCCGGTGAACACGTCATTCTCCCTCCTCACGATAGCCTAGAGCACGGCGCCCGTGTTTCCCCTTCAAACTGAATACTTTAAAACAATGTCCTTCATCTCCATCAAATCGGT
>JBGCEU010000098.1:0-53339 GCA_045106535.1 Akkermansiaceae bacterium
CCGCATGATATCTTCGCCGTCTGCAACAGCGTCGATCAGGCATTACTCCTCGGTAAAGGAAACTGCTCCGTTACCACCCAACATTCGAAACTCAAAATTCAAAACTTCTCGCTGGCGAGAGTCTCACCCGTCACCGGCAAGTCATTTGATGAACCAGACCCCCATCACTTCTCCTTCAACTCTCACCGTGGCTGGTGCCCAGAATGCCGAGGCTACGGAACCGTAGAAGCGGTTTCCAACCGCTTTAACAAAGACCAGTTCAATTCCGAACTCGAAGCCGAAATACACGAGAATCTCAACCACTCAAAACTCAAAACCCAACACTCAAAACTCAGCTGCCCCAGCTGTCACGGCTCACGCCTGCGAGAAGACTCCCGCCACATCCTCATCCACAATCACCCGATCCACTCCATCAATGCACTCCCCGTGATCGATGCCATTAATTTGTTAGAAAAATGGACGTTCACTGGCAGGGAAAAACTCATTGCTCGCGATATTCTGCCAGAAATTATTCAGCGCCTCCATTTCCTCGACCACGTCGGCCTCGGTTACCTTCAGCTCGACCGTGCTGCCGACACCCTCTCCGGCGGCGAGTCCCAGCGCATCCGCCTCGCCGCCCAGCTCGGCAGTAACCTACGGGGTGTCCTTTACGTGCTAGATGAACCCACCATCGGCCTACATCCGCGCGATAACATCAAGCTCCTCGACACCCTGGAATCCCTCAAAAAACGCGGCAACTCACTGCTCGTAGTAGAACACGATGATGAAACGATCTCCCGAGCCAACACCTTGATCGAGCTTGGCCCAGGAGCAGGAAGCGAAGGCGGCAAAATCGTGGCGGAGACCTCCGGTCGCCTAGTCCATCCCTCCACCTACCCACGTAGACCTCTACCCAAGGTATCTTCCAAATCCGGATGGCTGCGCGTCAATGGCTGCACCGCCAACAATCTCAAGGACATAGACGCTCGTATCCCTATCGGTCGTCTCACTGTCCTTTCAGGAGTCTCCGGTTGCGGCAAGTCTTCCCTTATGCGCGGCTGTATTTCCGTGGCAGCGGCTTCCAGCCGCCAAGCCAACACCAAACCCTTCAAATCCGCCAGCGGCTTTAGCACGATCAAACACTGCTTCGAGGTCGACCAAACCCCTATCGGTAAAACCTCCCGCTCCTGTCCGGCAACCTACGTCAAGCTGCTCGACTCCATCCGCCAGCTCTTCGCGCAGCTCCCCGATGCCCGCACCCGTGGCTACACCGCATCTCGTTTCTCATTCAACAATGCCGAGGGTCAATGCCCGGAGTGCAAGGGCAACGGTCGTATCAAGCTAGAGATGGATTTCCTGCCAACAACATGGATCCCATGTGAATCATGCCATGAAATGCGCTACAATCTTCCTACGCTGGATGTATTGTATAATAGAAAAAATATCGGCGAGGTTTTAAAAATGAGTATTCGCGAAGCTGCTGAATTCTTCTCTGCTCAGCCTAAGTTACACCGAACTTTAAAATTGTTAGACGACACCGGACTCGGCTACCTCCAACTCGGCCAACCATCCCCCACCCTCTCCGGCGGCGAAGCCCAGCGCATCAAACTTGTTTCCGAACTTACTAAAGGCAGGAAAACAGTGCGCAAAGGTTTGGGACAGAAAAACCACCTCTATCTGATAGAAGAACCCAGCATCGGACTGCATCAGCAGGATGTTGAGAAGCTCATCGACGTCCTCCACCGCCTCGTCGACGAAGGCCACACCGTCATCGTCATCGAGCACCACACCGCCATCATGGCGGAAGCGGACTACATCATCGACATCGGCCCCGAAGCTGGTGAAAAAGGCGGGAAAATCGTCACCCAAGGCACCCCCGAACACGTTGCCAAATCCAAAACATCACGCACTGCGAAGTTCCTCCGAGATAAACTGAATTAGGTGCGCTCGTAATATTTAGCATGTCACGCCTAACACATCCCCCTTTGAAATAGGGCTACTGCGTAAAAAATCATCTGCAGACATGCGTCGGCTGCCGTCGGGTTGCAGGTGCTCAATTTTGAGAGCATTCTCACCACATGCTATAATGAGCTCTTCATCGGCTTTCAGCACTTCTCCTGACTCACCAGACTGGGCGACGACTTTGGTCTGTGGGAATATTTTCAGTCGTCTAACTCGGCCTTTGTTTCTACCGCTAGCCTCTTGATAGGTTGTCGATGTTCCTGGCCATGGATCATATGCGCGGATTCTCCGCTCAAGCTGATCGGCAGGCATTGACCAATCGATTTCACCATGTTCGCGCATGAGCTTGGGAATATAACTGACCAAATTCTCATCCTGCGGCACTCTGGGAGCATTCCCAAGCATCAACAATTGAATAGCCTCATTCATGGCCTGAGGAGCAAGCTCAGCAAGGCGGTCATGTAGCTCACCGCCTGTCTCACTTTCACCAATAGGGGTTTCCTTTTTCAAGATGATATCACCCGCATCGAGAGCTTTGACAACATGCATGGCAGTGACCCCAGTGTGTGAATCTCCAGCATCGATCGTAGCCTGAATACATGCGGCACCACGGTATTTCGGTAATAACGAAGCATGTAAGTTGATAAAGGCGACCGACGGAATATCTAGTATCTCTTGTGTCAGAATTTGTCCATACGCCATCACGACAATGATATCGGGCTGCAACTCACGCACTTCATTTAAAAAGTCTTTGTTCCTCGCACGCTCAGGCTGCAAAACAGGAATGCCATTGTCCTCAGCAATTTTTTTGATTTGTGGCTTTGTTAGGACCTGTTTTCTGCCGACTGGTTTATCAGGCTGGGTGACCAGTGCATCCAAGCCATTCCCAATCAGTGTTAGGAATGATGGGATAGCGATATCCCCTGTTCCCATGAAAACGATACGTGGTGTCGGCATACAAATGGTTTAGAACTCACACAGAGAAATACCAAGCATCAAAATGTACATAAAAAACGGATCATCTCAATGGTGAGACAACCCGTAAAAAATCACTTCGATGCCGAGATAGAAACTTAATTTACACCGAAATTCCACGTGTAGCGCCGATTGACCGAGAATGACTTATATCCAGAAATGGTGCGTGTGTTTTTTGCGGCAGCAGCATATTTGTAAGTACCTGAGCGCAAAGAAACTGTCTTGCTAGAACGTGCTGGCACCGTGATAAAGCGGCGTTCGGGGCCTTGCACACCTACTACAATACTGCGGTAGGAATTGTTACGAATAGTAACAATCGGCTTTTTAACGTGAGTAGCTGGACGATATGTAGGGCGGTTTGGAACTTGTGGGGGAGTGGGTGCGCAGGACGTGGCTAAAATTGCTGAGAGAACAACGCTAGCGATAGCTGAGATTTGAATTATTTTTTTCATAATAGCAGGAGTAAGTTTCGCAATAACACGAAATCATCATATGAAGTATATCAGCATGATGATGCATATGGATACAAAAGATGGTTCCCATTGACTATATTTTTCTGAAAAGAAACATGCCAAGAATCCAAAGGCCTCAGTTTATTTGAATGACATGCGGAATTTTTTAGGCTGCATCAGCTCTAAAGTAAGGTAAATTAGATGACTCAGCTGATTAAGACACAATTTCATATGAGACATCCTCGATTAAATCTTGTTTAATACTCATGCCATCCAGAACAACCATACTCGCAGTCTTCACTCTAATGCTCGCCGCAGTGTTAGGCTACATGATCAGCCGAGACGATGTTCAGCCTCCCAGTGTAGATCCCGTGGTCAAAGAGCCCACTCTCAAGCAAGTGGTGATGCCTCCCAATAAATCATTAAAGCGCTCCGAAACCCGCCGAGCCAATGATTTCGATCAGGAAAAACTACCGCTGTTTGCTTTGGCGCAAGAACGTATCGCAGTATTCAAATCTGATGAAGCTTACCGCAAATTTCTCGCTAGCTTAGGTCAAAGAAAGTTCAAACTGCTTGGAAAATCAGATCGATTACGCGCTGTGCGGTTTGGATTTAGCCGAGGCACCAGCACAGATGGAATCGATGACGCTGAACTTGCCTACAATTACTCTGTCAACATCCCGTCTCCACCTGATGCGTCCGCACAAGTAGGTGCGAGCGGCTTTGGAAGAGACGCTCTTTCATGGCTTGGGGTAACAGGTGATAATTCACAGTGGGGTAAAGGGGTCACCGTGGCTGTGTTAGACTCGGGAGTAAATAGCCACATCGCGCTCAATCAGCAAAATGGCAAAGTCTCCCAAATCGCACTCACCGAAGTAACTGACAGCTCACAGCTGGGTCACGGCACGGCTGTGGCGTCAATCATATCTGGGGATCATCAGCTGACACCTGGTGTAGCACCCGCCTCCGATATCCTTTCCATTCGTATCACAGACGATTCAGGCAGCTCAGACTCTTTTACTTTGGCTGACGGAATCATCCAGGCAGTGGACGCCGGAGCCGATGTCATCAATATCTCAATGGGATCCTATGGGGACAGTCATGTGGTTAAGAGTGCTGTGGAATATGCTCAGAAAAATGGTTCCGTTATTGTCGCCTCATCAGGAAATGCCGGGCTGAGTGCCATAGCCTATCCAGCAGCGTATGAGGGCGTCATCGCCGTTGGAGCGGTGGAAGCCAAAGGTGAGCATCTTGAGTTTTCTAACACAGGTGAGAATCTGGGTATCTCAGCACCCGGATACGCTGTGAATGCAGCATGGGGAGAGGAGCAGCTGACGCAGTTTTCAGGGACATCTGCTAGCGCTCCGTTCATCAGTGGTGCGATAGCCGCTACGATGTCGGAGAAAAACCTCACCGCGGCTCAGGCTACCGAGTTGGTGTTAGGAAATTCCAACGAGGCTGGCCTCCCAGGCAGTGATGATGCCTACGGCGCGGGCATACTCGATCTTGGACGTATCATGAATGACGGCACAGCAGGAATCTACGATGTCGCTCTTGCGAGCCAAGTTCTAGTGCCGCCGTCCGCCACCTCTACTCTGCCACAAGTACTCGTCACCGTGCAGAATCGGGGCACCGAGACTCTCATCAACTCACCTCTGACGATCAATAGCCCATCCGGCACGCAGACCATCAATATTAGCAGTCTGGCACCAGGAGCTATCCAGACCTACCCCGTTCCCGTTTTGCTGAACAATCCGGTCACGGTAAGCTCATCTGTGCAGACGACGGAATCGGATATCAATGCGACAAATAATAATCGCAGTGACGACTTTTCAGAGTAGCCACCTTACTCCTCAGCCTTGTCCTTGAGTTCGGCGAGGACATCTGACATGTCACGTAGCTCGTCCCACACGTGTTCGCGAACAAACACGGGTGCCTCCTGACGCACCGCGAGGGCGAGGCAGTCGCTTGGGCGCGCGTCGATCTCAATGACCTTGCGCTCCATGATCTCGTTCTCCGCCACCACATGCAGTCGGGCGTAGTAGACATCACCCTCGACTTTTACGATGACCGCTTTTTGAACCGTCGCGCCAAATGCATCCAGCATTTGCGAAAATAAGTCATGGGTCAGCGGACGCGGAGGCTTCACACCCGACATCACCGCATTGATCGAAGCACCGATCGCCGGCTCAATGTAGAAAACGATTACCTTTTCACCGTTTCCAAGGAAAACAGCACAGCCCGCCGAAGTCGGCATCAAGGCAACAGGCTCTACTCTAACATGATCTTTCATTTTGGTCTTTAGAATTTAAAACTTACATCTTCCCGCGATTGGGTCGCTCAAGAAATTGGCGTGAGACTTTCACGTATTTGTCCGCCCATTTTCTAATTCCTTGTTGCTCCTCGAGCGAGAGGGTCTTGACTACTTTTCCTGGGCTACCAAGAACGAGTGAGCCGGGGGGGATTTCCGTGCCGCCTGTAACAAGCGTCTGCGCACCGATGATGCTGCGCTCGCCGATGACGGCACCATCAAGGATGCAGGCACCCATCCCGACGAGCACTTCATTTTTAATCGTGCAGGCATGAATGATCGCGCTGTGCCCGATCGTGCAAAGCTCACCGATATAGGCTCCGTAGTCGTCAGCCAGATGCACACAGGCATTGTCCTGCACATTGGATCGTGGCCCGATGACGATCTCATTGATATCGCCCCGCAGCGTCGTGTTATACCAGACGCTGGCATTCTCACCGATGCTCACTCTGCCGATAAGATCCGCACTCGCGGCCACAAATGCCGACTCGTGGATCTGGGGGCTGTGTTCAGCAAATGTCTCAATCGCCATACGCCCGAGCATAGTGAGCTTTTCACAAGTTGCAATCCCCCGCTTGCCATGACATATTGGCGCGCGTCGCCAGTAGCCGAGACGTAAGCTTCAAGTTCTTTCTATGCACAAATTATACACGCTGATCGCACTGGTTGTGTTTTGTTATGCCCTGAGGGCGTGCAGAACAGCGTGGCTGCGGAAAATGGGTGCTTTGCTTATGCTCTTGGCGTCCGGGCTGTGTATTTATTTCATCACAGAGAGCATTCTATGGGGCATCGTTGCCATGGCTGCTTGGTTTCTGCTACCCTGGGTAGAGCTACTTACCCGGATTCGGAAAATGCGGATGCCGGTGGAAAATAAGCTGGAGAATCGGTTCACCACAAATCTCGAAGCATTCCCGAGTGCACCGAGGCATTTGCATAATCTGGAAATTGCAGGATACGAACACATCCGCAATTGTGGATGGAATATGGGCGGCATGGAGCAAGTCTATCAGCTATTCTGGAATGCGGAAACGAGGACGGTGGTCACGCTGTGTCTGTGTGAGCAATCGAATGTCACCTTTTCCTACCTGACAATCACTTCACGCGACATCACCGACGGCGTCTGGCGGACCACGAATTTTCCATTCTCACCAACGCTTAAACCAAACCCCGGTATTCACTGGAACCAGATCAGCTGCTCGAACGAGTGCGTGATTAAACTGATCAAAAGCCACTGTCACTTCCTGCTCAAACAGGGATTCGTGGATGATGACCTTGCGATTCCTGACCCTGATAACCTTGAGGAAGAAATTGAGCATGAGATCAAAAGGCAGATTGATCACAACCTGCAACAAGGTGTCATCAGCCTAACAGGTGACGGGCATTTCCGATACACTGCGCGAGGTTTGTTTTTCCTCTGGCGTCAGTTCGTCAGGGATATGATCCGCTTGTGCTGATGCGCCATAATAAAAAAGACCCGAGCCCCTTTACGGCACTCGAGTCTTGTCTTGATTATGTAATTTTCGATTAGGAATACATCTTGGTGTAGTACTCGTCCGCCATGCGATCGGAGTCAAAGAAAGGCACGACCTCGTTCATGCTGTTAAGCACAACCTGCCACCAGTCATCTGGGCGATCGTAATAAGTCGGCAGAACTTCTGTTTCCAGAGCTTGGTAAAAGCCTAACATATCGTGCTGGTCACGTGCTTCCTCGGAGAGGCTCAGATCAGCTTCTGGGATGAGGTATGAGTTGTGCCCGTGCTTCGAGAACTCGCAGACCCAGCCATCGTATGTGGAGAAGTTGACACTCGCGTTCATGGCGGCAGTCATTCCAGACGTACCAGATGCCTCGCGGGTAACCACAGGGTTATTTAGCCACATGTCCGAGCCATCCTTGAGTAGCTTGGAGAGGGCTAACTCGTATCCGACAAGAACCGCGGCGTTAGAATACTTTTTCGTCAGATTGATCAACTTATTGAACATGTCGACGGCACCGTAATCTTTCGGGAATGGCTTACCTGCCCAAATGATTTGCACAGGGCGATCTGCATTTTTCAGCATCGCTTCGAACCTCTCAATATCACGCGTGATCAAGTCCGCTCTCTTATATCCAGCGAAACGGCGCGCCCACACGATGGTGAGATAGTCTGGATCAAAGAGCCTTCCGGTCTGGTCAGCTACCTCTTTGAAGAGTCGTTTCTTCAGCTCACGCTTACGCCAAGCGAGTGCCTTTTTATCATTGGCTACACGCGCTGCATCAAGTTTGGCATCGACCCAGTATTTCTTATTCTGCGCATTGGTCACGTGGTCGATCTCACAGATACCATCGTAGCCTTTCCACATGTCGCGGGAAACCTCGCCGTGGAGCTTGGAAACCGCATTGGACTTGTGGCTGAGGCGAAGCGCGGCGAGCGAGTGGTTAAACTCATCTCCCTCAACACCACAGACTTCGCGTGCCTCATCCTTGCTAAGCCCATTGAAAAAGGTGAATTTGTGCAGTAGATCAAAACTCGATTTCTCATTACCCGCTTCCACGGGTGTGTGGGTGGTGAAAACAAGACGTTTCTTCACCTCGTCGAGCGATCCATGTTTGCCGTAGAGGTGGAATGCAGCAGAAAGAGCGTGCGCCTCATTCAGATGCCAAACGTCAGGATCTACTCCAATTTCCTCAAGCAATCTGGCGCCACCTATTCCTAACAGGATATATTGAGCTGTCCTTGTTAGGAAATCGGAATCATACAGACGATGCGATATCGAACGCGACATGCCGTCGTTTTCCTCAATGTCAGTTGTCATCAGGAACATTGGCGCGGAGCCAAAGGTATCAGCTGGTAGATACATAACCTTCACCCAGACATCGTGATCGTGGATCTTGATGGTAAACTTGATGTCGGTTTCTTGGAGAAAGTGGTAGTGCTTTTTGCGCTGTTGAACCGCCATCTCGCGGTTCTCTCCACGGGCTTGATTGTAGTATCCATATGTCCAGAGAATGCCGATACCGATCAGGTTCTGTTTCAGGTCATAGGCACTGCGCATGTGTGAGCCAGCGAGGAAGCCGAGGCCGCCGGAATAAATCTTCAGGGTCTGGTCGATCGCAAACTCGGAGCTGAAATAGGCAACGCTCTTGGAGTACTTGGAGTCAATCTCGTAGGGGTGCTTGTATGGTTCGGGTAAAAAACTCATTAGGGTAGTGTTGTGGGTAGTGTCAGGCTGGAGCCTTGAGGGACGTGTGATAAGCCCGACCTTGGTTTTCGCCAAGGGGCTTTTGTGTCTTATTACACGCTTGTCTTACCGCCGAAGAAACGCGAGGTTACAGATATTGTGAGTCATTGGAAAAAATACCTCATCGGCAAGTGGAACTGGATGCGCCCGATCAAGTCCCTCGCCTTTATCTATCTGGTGTTCGTGCTGATTGCTGTCTCCTGCTCTGATCGGCTCATCCACCAGCCACCGGCTGCAGGCTACACAGCGGACAAGGATGGCATTTCGCTCATTAAGATGTCCAGCGGTGAAAAAATTGCCGTTTCCTACCTGCCAGCACGCCAAGGGATGCCCACCCTGCTGTGGTCGCACGGCAATGCCGAAGATATTGGCTACCTAAGGCAACGCCATGAGAGCTTTCATGCGCAGGGCTACGGTATCTTGGCCTATGACTATCCGGGGTATGGAATCAGTGAGGGGAAACCCGATGAGGAGGGATGCTATCAGGCGGCAATGACGGCATGGAAGCACGTGACAGAAACAGAGAAAATTTCTCCCGAAAAAATCATCATTTACGGTCAATCTGTCGGTAGTGGTGCCTCCGTTTGGCTCGCCACTGAAGTGGATGCGGCTGGACTGATCCTCGTATCACCGTTCGTCTCCGCATTCCGCACCGTCACGAAATACCCCCTGCTCCCCGGGGACAAATTCAAGAATCTAAGCCGGATGCCCAAAGTTGACGAACCCCTGTTAGTGATCCACGGCAGCAACGACCGGGTCATTTCCCAATGGCATGGAAAAAAAATTTACGCCGCCCACGCTGGATCAAAAACATGGCACGGTATCGATGGAGCAGGTCACAATGATATTTTCATCCTCGCAGGAGATGAGATCATCGCAGCAATCACTCGGTTTCGCCAGGAGAAGATCGCCAAGTAAAAGCATCACTTCAGCCGCACATCAAAGAAATCGAGCATCACCGCGCGGTAGACTTGACGTTTGAACTCGGGAAGCCACTTGAGCTTGAAGTCCTCAGGCCGAATCCATTTGTAGCGGCTGAACTCGGGATGCTTTTGTTTTTCCAGATTAATCTCGGGTGCGTCCTTTTTGAGTCGGCACAGGTAATACGTCTGGATCTGGCCATCGAAGTACATTTTCTGTTTCTTCACCTGATCTGAGTAGAGATAGGTGTAGCCGCCGCGCTTCTCTAACACCTTGTAGCTGTTCCACGGCAGGCCGATCTCCTCCTTCACCTCCCGGGCTAGTGCCTTGAGTAGCTTCTCCCCCATATCGACGCCGCCTTGCGGAAATTGCCAAGCTCCTTTTTTGTTAATACGCTCGCACACGAGCAGCTTTCCTCGCCGGTTAAGGATGAGTGCGGCAACGTTGGGTCGGTAGCTAGCTGGCATGACGCCGTGATTATGCGGATGCTTTTTTCTCAATCAAGGTTTTGACGAAACTTTGTTTATCGGGCAGGGTTCTACTACTAACCACAAACACCTATGAAAAAAACATCCATCCTACGCGCTACTCTATTATTTTCCGTGATGCTACTCACCCTGCTGCCCATGGCTGCTGAGGCGCAAAATGACGGCAATAATAACAATGCTTCTGACGTCGAGAGCACCCGCCGTTTTTGGCAAGCCAGCCTACCTGGTGGCAGCTACATCGTGGCACTTGACCGCATCTCCTCGATCAGCAAGCACACATACATCCTTAACGGAAACCTCAAAGTCACCGAGGTGGTCATTGATACTAATGGCAATTCACTCGCACGGTTTTACTACATTATCCCTGTGACCGAAGACTCTAGCTCTGGCGCAGCTGCTGGGCTAACAAATCGCGGAAAGGAACTGCTCGACAAGGTCGGTGAACGCACGGGAGTGAATGCCAATACAGCAGTAGCAAAGCAGTATCCTAACACCACCCATGCTAAAACAGTCGAATACCGGATCTCTCAGGAAGCTAATCTGGATCAGCTTTTTGGCAGTGCACGCACGGCATGGACAAAAGGCCGCGGACGCAAATTCACGATTAAAAATGAGTAAGCTTATTCGCTTTCCTCGTCGTCTTTTTTATCGCCCTCTTTAGGCGATTTATTTGGTCGCTTGGGTGTTGAACCACCTGGTATCAGGTCGAAAAGCCCGCCGACACCCTTCTGGATGATGTCGGCACCTTCCTCGGCGGCTCCAATGGGGTCGCCCTCGAGTATTTTGCCAGCCGCATCTACGCCTTTGGTTGGCAACTGGACAGCCGAATCATGAGCGAACTTGAGCGCCATCTTACCTGTCTCGGGGACAAGCTCAAACATGCGCTCGCCGGCTGCAGCGATCATCCGCTTGGTTAAATCTTCTTTCGGATCGTCCAAAGTGCCCGTGATGTGCAGGGGGGCCCAAAGCATACCCTTCTCGCCTCGGAGGAACACTTTGGTTTCCGCACCCGGGATGTGGGAAAGCGTACCCGGAACAATGCCTACTTTGAACCGACCATCGATGGTGCCTTTATTCACCTTCATATTGCCTACCACACGCACCAAGCCTTCACTTGCGAGAACAATCTCATTGATATCGAGACGGTCACCTTCTTTCCAGAACTTGAAATTGGCCTCGGACAGCACCAACCGCCGGAACCTACGTGTGTTAGAATACGCGGCGATCGTATCCAGCACCGGCAAAGCGGTTAGCACACCGTTCTTCACCTGGACTTTTCCTCGTAAAACCGTGTGCTCAGAACCAGACAGTACCTTAAATTTAGTATTCACATCACCCATGATGCGCTTTTGCCAGTCGGGAGGCACAAGTTCTTCAGCACGCACTTGAGTTAGAGTTCCAAAAAATCCAAATTCACTACCCTCAAGCTCTCCGTTCAGTGTTAGGTGCCCCCTGTCATAAACTTTCGCTTTCGCATCAGTTAGGAAAATGCGACCCGCTCTCCACTTTCCACGAGCAGAGACAAGATCGATACGTGAACCAAACCAATCAGTATCGACCATGCCACCCGCTAGCTGAATATCATACACGCCGCTGGACGGAGACGCATCGATTCGCGCCCCCATGTCCTGAGCCCGTAACTTGCCGCCGGCAGTGTTCAATTTCATATTCACACTGGTCATCTCAATTGAATTCAACTCAGCGCGATCTGGAAGCAGACCTGATAAAAACCCAGAATCATCGGACGCGGTCTCGGATCCCGAGCTTTGAGCCACTGGCTCATCGTTGTCGTCGGCATCCTCCTTCGCCGTGGCTGTATCGATAAGGATATCCAGCTGGTTGACACGCACATTCGATATTTCCCACACACCACGGCGGATCCCGCCTAAGCCAACTGTTGCCTGAACACCGTCCGCTTTGAGCCCGCGGATGACATCTCCATTTTCAGAGACAAATTGTGCTGTCCTCGCGTCCATCCCCTGCCACTCGAATAACTCAAACTGGGCCTCCGCACCTATGGCATCACCGACTACCTCACTCATGAAGATACGGAAATCGTCACTATGCAGGTAGGATTTAAGCCACGCATATAAACCAAATCCTGCAAGAATAACACAAATCAAGAGTAGAGCTAAGATGCGTAACATCCATTTCCCTCCGCGCGACTTCGTCTTACCAGCGCGCGAAGATTTACGTCTCTGTGATCGTCTCGACATGACCCACAATTTAACGGAGAGCCTGAATTCCACAAGTTTTCTTCTCGCCATGGCCTGCAACTTTTCTTAATTACCTTGGTTGCACAACTATACACCTACTAACCCGTGCTCGAACTAAAAGAAGTATGCTTCACGATCCAAAAGGATGGTGAGCCACTAAACCTGATAGACAACGTATCCCTTAAGGTGCCGCGAGGGCACTTTATGGCGATTGTTGGCCCTTCTGGTTGTGGCAAAACAACACTGCTTAAAACTATTGCAGGTCTCAACGAGGAGTCGGATGGCGACCTGATCTGGAACGACAGGAACCTCGCCAAGGACAAAGATTTCGATCCCGCCGAGATTGGATACGTGCCACAGTTTTCGATAGCCTATGATCAGCTCACTGTAGACGAGTCAATCGAATCAGCGACTCGACTGAGGGTCAAAATCAAGAATTTCGCTGAGCTTGATAACCGTATTGACCGGATCCTCGAAGAGACAGGCCTCGCAGCTTTAGCAGACCGCCCTGTCAGTGTCTTATCTGGAGGGCAAAAACGCCGTTTAGGACTCGCGATGGAGCTGGTTACAGGCCCACATCTTCTATTATGCGACGAGGTAACCTCCGGCCTAGATCCGCGTTCCGAGCGGGACATCGTGCGCCTCTTACACCAATTATCCCGCACCGATGGCCGCTCTGTCATTTCCGTAACACACTCTCTAGCACACCTTGAACTTTATGATTCTATCTTGGTTCTGCACGAAGGACGCGTTGCTTATCACGGGCCACCTGAGGGATTGACCCACTACTTTTCTGTAGAAGATACAGAAGAAGTCTATCCCCAGCTTGCCAAACAGCGATCGGAGAAGTGGCAACAATCCTGGCACAAGCATCGTGAGGCATACTACGGTAAACTCACTAAGCGCCGAGACGAACTCATCAAAAAGGGCGAGCTCTCAGTTCCTGCCGATGTCATTGCTAGTGAGAAAAACGAAAACAAGCCTGAGAAAAAAGATACCGATTCGGCACCACTCGAAGATCCTTCTCACAGTGAGGAAATCATTCGCGAATCATCCGAGCTGGTTCGCACTCCGAGCACAATCAGCCAGTTCTCCACTCTCTTGGGAAGACGCTGGAAGATATTTTTCCGTGATAAGGGACAGGTATTCTTGCAGCTTGCCATTCTTGTTTGCTTCCCAGTTCTGGTCGCCCTTTTCAGTGACCGAGGAAATGAAAACATCAAAAAATTCTCTGGCATCGACGAAGGAACGCTCCATCGTATTGAGGAGGGTATTGAAGTAAATCAGAGCTACCTCAGCGTCGGCTCTGCAGTATCAGGCATTGTGATGTTCCAAGTGGTTCTCCTATCCCTGATGGGATCTAACAACTCAGCTAGGGAAGTTGCTGGTGAGAGGCTGATCTACGAGAAAGAAAAATTCGGCGGTATCCGCCCTAGTGCCTACCTTGCCAGTAAGGTCGTATTTCTTGGGAGTCTCATTCTGATCCAGTCACTCTGGATGGCTATTTTCGTACAGCAATTCTGGAAATTCCCAGACGGCAGCGAGAGTGGATTCCTCGATCACACAGTATTCCTAGTTCTTGTGAACGCAGCTATGACCTTTGTCTGCTTGGGTATCTCCTCACTGATGAAAACGGCCGAGCAATCATCCCTACTCTCCATTTATCTGGTCGGGTTCCAGCTGCCTCTCTCAGGGGCTGTTCTGGCACTGCCCGAAATCATCGAACCCATCGCAAGACCATTCATCTCAGCTTACTGGGCATGGTCTGGTAGCATCGACTCGATGAATCCCACCTATCGAAATGCGATTGATGCGGTTACGGACACCTCTTTTCAACCGGCAACATCCTGCCAATACCTGCTCATCATTCACATTGCTGTGGGGCTAATCGCATCCTACATCGGCCTGAAGCGCCACCGGTGGGACTAATCCCACTTATAAATACCCATCATTCACCACTCAACGATTCTCTATGTCACGCAGATCCCGATCCACATCAGGTAATAAGAAAAGCAACGTCGCCATCTACATCATCATTGCTTTGGCTGTGATTGGTGCACTAGTGGCTGGAAAATTTATTCTAGATAAGCGAGCAGAGCACTTTTCCGATCTCAATGAGCTATCCGTCACAGATCTAAAAGATGGCGGCACATCACTAAGCGGGAATACCTACAAAATCACCGGAGAAATTACTGAGCGGAGAAACCTTGAGGACGACCAAGGGCTCCTTCTCAGCGTTGTCAGCACCGCCGATGACAAAAGATCGAGCCCGATCCCAGTCCACGTTCCCAAGGAAGTGGAGAAAATCAATTTAGAGCGCAACCATGGCTACACATTCAAGGTGAAGGTAAATCGCGAAGGTTTACCCGTTGCAATGGATATTAAAGCACAGTAGAATACCCTTTAACCACTAAGATCCTAATCCATGAAAAATCAAACACTCATCGTACTTACTGCACTCACAGGAGCGGCTGCAATGGTCACTCCAGCATACGGCCAAGTCTACGACCCTAATGCTGGAGGAGCAAGCAAGCCGGCTGCGCCTAGTTCAAGTGGCGGAAATACCACTATCGTGAACCCAAAAAAGGAATCCAAGTCACCTTACGGCAACGAGGTTCCCTTCATCGACCCAACTCAAGAGACGATCACCTTGATGGGACACACATTCAATCTGGGTGATAACAGACTCGGAGGCCAATTCGAAGCCTACTTAGCCGACACGCCTAACATGACGAAGGCGGCTCAGGAATACCGGGAAACGATTGATGCGATTCTCGATGCTGTGTCACCACACACTAAAGGAGTTTCCACAGCACAAAAGCTTCGTAACGGCTTCAAGCTGCTTCCCCGTGCAGCTTCCTACCCGGGTGATGGAAAAATCTGCGACTCTCTATCGAATGCGATCTACGCGGCTATGCTGTCCAGAGGAGCGGTGCGCAACTCCAAGGAATTCATCGCAAACCTTGAAAAAGAGAAGCAGCGTATCATCTACAATGCGGATGTAATTTCTAAGAAGAAAGATTTGGTGGATCCTGAACCGACTTCTAAAAACGGTAAAAGTAAAAAGAAAACCTCCAACACACCCACAGCTGACTCTTACGAGGAGCAGGATATGCAGAAGCGCATCCTCGAAATCGAAGCACTGAAGAAGCTTCACCAAGCCAAAGATGAAGTAAATATCGTCCAAGCTAAGATCCAGTATCAGGCACTTCTCGCCCAGCTTTTTGTTCAACGCCGTTTTGAGCACGTCGTGATCGGCACCCGATTCTACAACCTGATTTTCCGGGATGGAGACAGTAGAATGCGCCTCAAAAAAGGCTCAGATGTCTCAAAATTCTTTGGTGAGGGACTTGGCGTCGACCCAACCGTGACCGGACTCGACTCAGCCGCTAACGAGGCGATGCGCAAAGTGACAACCTTTGTTGCAGCGTTCCATAACCACGTCAGCCACAATGAATTACACAGCGCATCTAAACGACTCACCGAGGCCTTTGCGATAGGCGAATTCCTTCCAGCCGTGCAAACTGTGCCAGGAAACGATAGGCGAAAAATCCTTGAATATGTGCGTGATGGAAACGCGCTCGTCAAGGCCATGGACGTTCGTGATTACGCAAATGCGAAAGTATTACTCGCAGCACTCAAGAAGCGTTCGTCAGACTTCGACTCTACAAAAGCCGAAGGTGCCATCGCCGCCTACACCCGAGTATCTAACGGTCACCTACGCGCCGCGAAAATCGCCTTAATGAAAGGCGACGAGGCGAAGTTCAATCAAGAGCTGAAAAACGCTACGTCGGTTTGGCCGACCAACCCAAAGCTCGACGAGATTGACAAACGTCTGGACACGCTCATCGCAGACGGAGACACCGGAAGAAAGTTACTCAATGACTTCGACCGTTTGCTCAGCGAGAATAATTTCCGCGAAATCTTCAAACGTCAATATGAGTTCATGCCCGTTGCGCAGTCGGACGAGAAACGACTGGATGCGATCAAGCAAATCATCAGAAACATCACTCGAATCGACACCACCATCCAGCTTGCCAACCAAGCGTCATTGGGTGGTAATGACTTTGCTGCGTGGGAGGCACTCGCGGAACTACGCGATGAGTTTCCAAAAGATCCTGAGCTACTGCAGCGTCTCGAGAAGCTATCATCTCGAGTAGCCGACTTTACCGTCGCTCTCTCAAAGGCTAAGGAGTTTGAGGATAACGAATTCAATCCACAAACTGGCTCAGCTCTCGCATGGTACATGGAGGCAAAAAACATATACCCTGACAGTAAACATGCGCAGAAAGGTATTGATCGTTTGGTGAAGCGCATCACCCCGGGAGCAGATCCAATCAATGGAGAGCCATCAGGGCAGGCTTCAATTGATGATGACTTTTAGTCGTTTCACACAGTTTCTCGTTACTCCGTGAAACCAGCTCTGTATATTTTCACTATTCTTGCTGCTCTTGCCTTGGCGAACTGTAACAAGAGTGCCGAAGATAGCCCCGCTGATAAAAGCCCGAACGGGGAAGCTAAATCACAGCAAGTGGCTTCTCCGGATAGCCTCTTGGGTGAAATAATCGTTGAAATGCGCGGTTTTGCTGAAGCCATGAATTCAGTGAATGATCGAGCGAGTGCCGAAAGCGCAGCCGCTAGAATAAAAAAACACGCCGAAGCTGCATTGCGTATCGCAAAAGAGATGGAAAAGCTCGATATTCCCTCCGAATCTGAAAAGAACCAACTTGCTGCAAAGTGGCAAAAATGCGAGGAGGACATCAGAAGTAAGCCACGGCCTGATCGCAGTAAGATGAAAGATCCTCAAGAGGTCAGAAAAATCATGCGCTCAGGAATGCAGACTGCGGGTAACACATTGACCAGAGCAGACGAAATTTTGCGTAAATACGGCATCCAACTGACCCACAGTAAGTAGTCAGCCCGTAAGAGAGTCGGGCAGGATGAATCTCATGGATTGGAGCTGATTATCGCTTATTTTGCCTGATTATTGTGGGAAATTTAAGTCTCTTTTGCTTGCCAGAGAGCATTTAATTTCTATTCTCCGTCCCTCTCAGCGGCGAGCGCAACGAGAAATCGATTTCTATCAGCGTCTAATAACCACTGCACCCATCCATGAACCCCATTATAACCCCAATCGCAGGCCTAGCTGGTCTCGTTATTGCTTTTCTGATTTTAGCTAGCATCTTGAAACGCCCCGGAGGTGACGGAAAGGTCAAGGAAATCGCGGATAAGATCCACAAGGGAGCCATGGTATTCATGCGCCGCGAGTTTGTGCTGATCTCCCTGTTCGCCATCATCATCGGTGGTTTGCTTTTCTTTTTCCAAAAAGGGGAATACGGCAAGCAGCAGTCGCTGGCATTCTTCCTCGGCTGCTTGGCATCTTCTTTCTCTGGATTCGTTGGGATGTTTACAGCTACCAAGTCAAACGTGCGCACCACGATTGCGGCGCGGGACAATGGCCAGGCAGACGCCCTGAGTGTGGCATTTTTCGGGGGCTCCGTCATGGGACTGACCGTTGCCTCAATGGGACTCATCGGGCTGGGTGGACTCTACCTCTTTTTCAAAGACAACCACGCCGTCGCAGAAATCATGGAAGGGTTTGCCATGGGAGCTTCACTCGTTGCTCTCTTTTACCGTGTTGGTGGTGGTATCTTTACCAAGGCCGCAGACGTGGGTGCAGATCTCGTTGGAAAAGTCGAGGCTGGTATCCCTGAAGACGATCCACGTAACCCCGGTGTGATCGCGGACAACGTGGGCGACAACGTAGGCGACGTAGCTGGTATGGGGTCAGACATTTTTGAATCTTACTGCGGTGCTCAGATCGCAACCATCGCGATTGCAGGTGCCGTCATTGCTCGTGCCAAGGAAACAGCCAACTTCGATTTCCTCACAAAACTTGGTATTACAGGTTCTGACTCTGATGCAGTTCTGAGCAATGCTGAAACCCTGATGCAGCTTCCGCTGGCACTCACCACGATGGGGCTGCTCTGCTCGATCCTAGGAATCCTGCTGGTGAAAGTCATGTCTGCCAAGGATCCGGCGAGCGCTCTGCGCATAGGCACCATTGGAGCCGCCATCATTTTCATCGGTGGAGCATTCGGGATGTGTAACCTCATGGATGTCAGCAATAACATCGCTGCCGCCGTGCTCTGCGGTGCCGTCGGTGGCATCATCATCGGGCTGGTTACCGAGTATTATACCGGTGGAAAACCGGTGCGCGACATCGCCAAATCCGGTGAAACGGGTGTGGCAACGGTTATGATATCCGGCCTCTCTGTGGGACTAAAATCCGTCGCCATTCCAATACTCACCTTGGCGGCTACTATTTTTGTTTCCTATGAATTCGCCGGACTCTATGGCGTGGGACTAGCCGCTGTCGGCATGTTAGGCACCGTGGGCATCACCATGGCCATCGATGCCTACGGCCCTGTGGCTGACAATGCAGGCGGAATCGCAGAGATGAGTGCCATGGGACCGGAAACCAGAAAAATCACAGACGGGCTGGATGCCGTGGGTAACACCACTGCCGCTATCGGTAAGGGCTTCGCAATCGGTGCTGCCGGACTTGCCGCGCTCGCACTCATCACCGCATTTATTCAAAAGGCACACATCGCCGACTTCGATTTCAAGAATGAAGACGTTCTCCGCACCTTCTTCGTTGGCCTTTTCATTGGTGGTGTCATTCCATTCCTCAATGGTGCCATCACCATGGACGCTGTCGGCAAGGCAGCCTTCGAAATGATTAATGAAATCCGCCGCCAGTTCCGCGAAATCCCCGGACTACTCGAAGGCACGGGTGAGCCAGATTCTGACAAATGTGTGGACATCGCCACACGTGCCGCAACGAAACGTATGATCATGCCCGCTGTGCTCGCTGTTGGCACACCTCTAGCAGTTGGCTTTGGCTTCAATGCTGTGAGCGACACCCCAAGCGTGGGTGCTATCGCACTTACCGGAACTCTCTGTGGTGCCCTTCTCGGATGTATCCTCATGGCACTGTTTATGTCCAATGCCGGTGGCGCTTGGGACAACGCTAAGAAGTATGTTGAGGAAGGCCACCATGGAGGCAAGAACTCTGAGACACACAAGGGCTGTGTAGTTGGTGATACCGTAGGAGACCCTTTCAAGGACACCTCAGGGCCATCAATGAATATCCTTATCAATGTCATGGCCATTGTTAGCCTTGTCATTGCTCCACTCTTGTAGGATATTAGCAGCTGTTAAGGAATTATTCCTACAGCTGCTTATCCCGTGGAAGAAGAACAGGAAAATAATCGAAAGCTGACCCTTGAGCAGCGGTCTCGTTCTGTGCCATACAGACGGCCTTTTGTTATCGCGGTAGTCAGCACGCTTCTATTCTGGCTGAGTATTGTTGGTTTCCTTACAGCAGCAGCCACCTTTTTTCTGGTTCCGCCAGATATGAAGCGGAAAGCAGCATATCTCATCGCGGTAATGCTTCCTCTATGTGGTTTCTTTTGGACAGTCTGTTACTTTAAACGCCGTAAGGCCACCTGCCCACTGTGCAAGTGTACTCCTTTTCTTGATAACCTTGCCCTTAAACATCAGAAAGCGTTTAAAGTCAGACCATTCAATCATGGAACCACCGCCGTTTTCAATGTCGTGCTAGCCCAACGCTGGCGATGCATGTATTGTGGAACACCCTTTGATATTTTGAAGACAAAGAACCCTGGGGGAAGCCAGAGGTAATACCACTCCGTAAAACAGACGAAACGATTGAGGGTTTTTGATGTTTTAGAAAAGGCACTCCGTGTCCAATGAGGATTCCGGATGAAATTCTGTTCTGACTGCGTTTCTCATCAGTCATGGTGCCCGCACCATTCGCTCGTCGTGTCTTGTCAGAACAGAATTTCATCTCGGCAATCGTCCCGTTTGTTTCACTGCTTGGTATAAGACCGCTCTGATCAAGTTAACTAAGAAGCGGAAAACTTGCTCTCGCGAGACATGATCCAGCTGTTGTGAAAATAGGAGGAGATTGCGTTACTGCTTTTTTATATGCTACTATTTTTTGTACTACTATCAGAAACCTAGAGGTTCGTTCACCTAGTTTAGAGCGAGATCATATATTACTCGAAGATTAGTAGATAAAAAATGAGGATCTGCAAATTGCAGACCCTCATTTCTATAGAACTAAGAAGGTTTAATTTTACCTTCTGAAATTTGTCCTTAGCTTAGAATGAGTAGGAAAGAGAAATCCCTCCGACCAAGAAGTCGTCACTGATAGCTGTGCCTGCACCATTGGCATCATTAGCAAGATCGCTATCTGCTGCGATGTACTTGATGTATGGTGTCAGGGTGAAGTTTTCTCTGACTTCCCATGGAAGGGCAAGACCTGCGAAAAAGTGGTTGAAACCATCAAGATCGCCTGTTGCTCCAGGGGATGTTACGTCACGGTTGTAGCCAAAGCTCCATGCTGCACCTGCTGAGATATCAAGGCTCACACAAGGATTGATTTCATAGCTCTTAGTGACTTCAAACTCGAGGTAACCTCCGTCGATTTCGTTAGTATCATGATAGTAAGTCAGACCAAAACCGATGCCACTCTCGAGCTCAGTTGAGAGACCCACGTAGACCTCATCAGTGTTTACGTTCTGAGTTCCTGGGAAGATGTAGCTGATGTATCCTACACTTACATCAACGCTTCCAAAGCTCTTACTGAGTTCAAGATAGAGATCGAGTTCGTCAAAAGCGGCCACACCAGTGTTGCCGTCGCTGTCCTGGTACCATGCTCCTGCAGTTAAGGAAATACCTCCTCCTAGCTCAGTAGAAAGCTCGAAGCCTGCATCGAACATGTCATCGCCGAAATTAACACCACGGAACTCGTAAGCAGAGTGATACCCAGCGTAAACTTCGTATTCGACTTCCGCAGAAGCTGTTAGGGAGGAGGCTGCCATAAGACCGCCACCAATGATAATGGATTTAATAGTGTTTTTCATAACGGAGCTAAATCTAGCACTGTCCGTGCCAACCTGTCAATTATTACATGAATCTAATGTGACAAATTTATTCTTGATATTCGAAAACATCTTGGTCCGGTTAGGCCTCCCAATTATAGGCCTCCTCACCATGGTCAGAGCGGTCAAGTCCACCTTGCTCTACATCTTCGTCAACTCGGACACCACCACAGATGAGCTTGGCTGTGTAGAGACCGATCACAGAAGCAACAGCACTCCATACGACCGTGACAACGATGCTTTTGCCCTGAATAACAACTTGAGCGATGCTGCCTCCGTCCTCACCGCGGATGAACCACCCGGTGAGGAGAGCTCCAACGATACCACCAATTCCATGAACGCCAAACACGTCAAGGCTGTCATCATATCCGAGGGCATGCTTCAGCTTGGTAGCAGCGAAGTAACAGACGAGACTGGATAAGCCCCCGATCACAAGCGCGCCTGTGACATCAGCCGTTCCTGCTGCGGGAGTAATCGCCACTAGTCCTGCTACTGCACCCGTAGCAGCACCTACAGCTGTAGGTTTCTTAGCGATGATCCACTCAAGTGCCATCCAGACAACGACTGCTGCAGCAGTAGCAATCTGAGTAACTAGCATTGCCATTCCTGCGCCTGTATCGGCGGCAAGTTGGCTGCCAGCATTGAATCCGAACCAACCCACCCACAGGAGCGCTGCTCCCACAAGAACGTATGGTACATTATGGGGAACCAAGGCTGGGCCAGGGTATCCTTTTCTTTTTCCTATGAAAATACATGCCACTAATCCAGCGATACCGGCGTTGATGTGGACGACGTTTCCGCCGGCAAAGTCAATCGCACCCCAGCTGTGGAGCAGTCCCCCACCCCACACCATGTGCCACATCGGCAAGTAAGCCAGAACAGTCCAAATCACCGTGAAGATCAACATTGCGGAAAATTTCATGCGTTCAGCGAATGCACCAACGATCAAAGCCGGACTAATAATGATGAAAGTCATTTGGAACATGACAAAAACACTCTCAGGGATCGTTCCTGCAAGTGGACCAGTGCCGTCTTTCGTGGAGGTAATATGATCTAGAAAGATCTTAGAACTATCCCAACCTATGATTCCATGCCAGGAATCACCTGTAGCCATAGCATAGCCAAAAACGACCCAAAGAATCGACATCACACCGGCCATCGCAAAGCATTGCACAAAGATGCTGAGCACACTCTTGGCCCTGACTAACCCGCCGTAAAAAAGAGCGAGTCCGGGCAGGCACATCATCAGCACAAGTAGTGAAGCAACCAGCATCCAAGCTGTGTCACCACTATTGAGAGTTGGCGGTTCTTCCGACGCCATGAGGATAGGAGCGGACATGAACAATAAGAGCGGACATAGTAACAGGGTCTTGAGTTTAGTTTTCATAGTCTTGGTTTTTTTGTTTCTGGAAACGCGGCAAGCCTTTGAAAAAGAAATTTCTTTTTGTCTGGAGGGCATTTTCGCGCGCGCGTTAAAATTATAGCAATCACCGTGCCAACATTATACCACAATCGGTAAATGGTGCGCTCACGATTTTGGCACGTCTCATGCTGTGGGTGGGCTGAATTAGTTCCATTACAATGATGAAAAACACCATCCAACTAGCACTCCTGATGTGCCTCACGGCAATTATCAGTCTCACGCCCGCCGCCCACGCGGAAACCATCGACCCCAAAGCCGATGATTACCAAGTAACCGCAGAAATGCTTGACCCAGACCATGACGACTATGACGAAGGCGCAGTCGACTTGATTGGTAAGAGCATTTACAAATACATGCAGTTCGGTGGTGACTCATCGGCACTGTCAGCTGAACAAAAAGCTGCTGCCGAAGGTTACTACGACCGATACGAAGATGCGCCATTCTTTGGCTTATCCAACCTGTGGATCCTGCTTTGTGCATTCCTCGTATTTATTATGCACCTCGGATTCTCATGTATTGAGTCCGGCTTGTGCCAACGAAAGAATACCGTCAATATCCTGTTTAAGAATGTATTTATTATATGCTCCGGCCTCGTGCTTTACGCTGTTTACGGCTTCAACGCTATGTATCCTGGAGACTTCAACGGATTCTTCGCTTTAGGTTCTCAAATAACCAACGCTGACTACGGAAGCACCGACATTTCCTACGGTGGCACTGGATTGTGTCAGACAGGATTTGCCGACTTCATCTTCCAAGCCATGTTTGCAGCTACCGCAGCCACAATCGTGTCTGGAGCAGTTGCCGAGCGTGTTAAACTTCCTAGCTTCATGATCTTCGCTGTTCTGCTCGTAGGTTTTGCCTACCCAATCACAGGCGGCTGGAAGTGGGGTGGTGGTTTCCTTGACCAAATGGGTTTCTACGACTTCGCTGGTTCATCCGTTGTCCACGGTTTCGGTGGCTTCGCTGCCCTTGCTTGCGTGCTCGTCCTCGGACCACGAAAAGGCAAGTATACCAAAGATGGCTTGAAGCCAATTCTCCCATCCAACATGCCACTCGCCACAATCGGTGCTTTCCTCCTCTGGTTCGGATGGTTCGGTTTCAACGGCGGCTCTGTGCTCTCCGCTGACCCTAGCTCCATCTCATATGTGATTGTCACAACAGCTCTGGGAGCTGCCGCTGGTGGACTTGCATGCATGTTCTTCTCTTGGATCACCCTGAAGAAGCCTGACCTCTCGATGTCCTTAAACGGAATCCTCGCTGGTCTCGTAGGTGTCACCGCAGGTGCAGACCAACTCACACTGATCGGTGCTGTCATCGCTGGCGGAATTGCTGGTGTGCTAGTAGTCATCTCTGTTCTCTTCCTTGATAAAATCAAGATTGACGATCCAGTGGGTGCCATCTCAGTTCACGGCACATGTGGTGTCTGGGGAACGATTTGTATCGGCCTTCCATTCCTTACCAAAGAGGGAGTTGAAACCTCATTCATTACCCAGCTGATCGGAGCCGTCTCAATCGGAGCATTTGCTTTCGCATTCTCCTTCATCGTATTCTCAATAATCAAAGCTGTCATCGGCGTCCGCGTCGACGAAGCAGAAGAAGCTGAGGGTCTCGACGTTGCCGAACACGGTGCACCTGCATACAATCCTTAAAGCGTATTCTTCATAGCTACGCTACCGGGAGGGGGGTCTGGCCTCTCCCGGTTTTTTTGTATCTGGGTACTTCCCATAGTGCCGCCCCACACGCTAGGTTCCTTGGAGATAACCAGCGCTCATGAATTTCCTCCTCGTCGATAACTCAAATACCCGCACTAAATTTGCCACGGCATCTGCGGAAAAACTCAGCGGATGGACGAGCATTTTATCTACTGAGGAAATCTCTGAAAAAAGCTTAACTGATCTCCTGTCTGGGCAATCTTGGGATGCTGCGGTCGTCAGCTCGGTAGTTCCTGACAAAGCCAAAATTCTTTCCGCATTTCTAAGCGAACACTCCTCATGCCACCTACTCAGCCACCGGAGTGAGCTACCTATTGGCATCGACTACCCCAACCCCGAACAGATCGGTGCTGACCGACTGGCAAATGCAGCTGCTGCATTCACCTACTACGGTGCACCATGCGTTGTCCTGGATTTCGGCACCGCAGTTACATTTGATGTCATTGGCTTAACTGATGGCAAAGCACTCTATCAAGGAGGCGTTATCGCGCCCGGGCTCGCCTCAATGACCGAAGGCCTTGCACACCGCACCGCACTACTCCCTCACATAGATCTGGAGGAGCCGAAGCACGCGATTGGACGCTCCACTGAGGAAGCGATGCTTTCGGGGGCGATCCATGGTTACCGAGGACTCGTTCGCGAAATCATCTCTCAGATAAGCACTGAGCTATCCGCCGAACCCATCATTGTGGCGACAGGGGGAGACGCTGCCATGATCACGCGCGGTCTGCCGGAAATAAGACACCATTCACCCCAGCTTACTCTTGATGGGCTTCGAATAATCGCCAATCTTCAAACACATGAATTCATCTGAAAAAAATAATCCTCTCGCTCTGGGGATCGACTTCGGAGGCACCACCGTCAAATTTGGTGTCGTCTCCGCAAGCGACGTGATCGACACCGCCCCTGCCATCGCAACCGATGACTATACGGAATCGTCTACCTTGATCGACGCGATCGTTCGAGTCGTGGAAGACCTGAGAAGCAGGCATTCCGGTGTCGTTGCCATAGGAGCAGGCGTGCCTGGCTTTGTTGATTTCCCCACTGGAACGATCCATAACCTGACCAACGTCCGAGGCTGGTCGAATATTCCACTCAAAGAAATCCTCTATAAGCGGACGGGTCTACCAGTCACTGTTGAGAATGATGCTAATTGCATGGCTTTCGCCGAGTGGAAAGAAGGTGCGGGCAAAGGCAAAGATCATCTCGTCTGTATCACCATGGGCACCGGTGTCGGTGGCGGCATCATCACTCACGGTCACATGCTGCGCGGCGCTCAATCCGTCGCGGGAGAGCTTGGCCAGACATCTATTGATTACCGTGGCCGCAAAGGTGCTTACGGAAACTTGGGTGCTCTAGAGGACTACATTGGCAATAATGAAATTGCAGCCGACGCGCGTGACTACTACTCAGCCAAAGGAATCGAACGCAGTATCAGCGACTGCTCCCCTGCCGCACTTTCTGCGTCGGCAAACGAGGGAGACCCAGTTGCCGTCGAGATATGGGAAAGTATCGCCCGTAAGCTAGCCACTACTGCGGTCAATGCATGCTGGCTACTTAATCCGGATGCCATCATCATCGGCGGAGGTGTTGCTAAAGCTGGCCCGTTACTTTTTGGCCCTCTAGAGAAGGCCATCAACGAGCAGCTCTCACCAGCATTCAGTGATCACCTTGAGATTATCCCTGCACGATTCGGCAACGAAGCGGGCATCATTGGTGCCGCATCGCTTGCTTTGGATGAAACATAAATTACCAGCCTGCTCAAATTGATTGAGTAATTGTAAAAAAACGGCTCATCCCAGCAAATTTATCGTGCCAAATGATGCATCCGTGCTTAGTCTGAGATAGCAATTTCCTGCAAAACTTTTTCATACAATATGAGTCAAATCGGCAACCTCACCCTTGATACGAAAGCTCCCTTTTTCATCCTCGGCCCTTGCGGTCTGGAGTCAGAAGATTTCGCTTGGGAAATGGCACGCAGCCTTAAGGGAATTGCCGACCGCACCGGTATCCAATTCATTTTCAAGGCATCATATGACAAAGCCAATCGCACCTCCGTCGGATCATTCAGAGGACCAGGCGTCGTGGAAGGCTGCCGCATACTTGGAGAAATCGGTAAGGATCTGGGTGTTCCCGTCACCACGGATGTTCATACTCCTGAAGAGGCCGAAATCGCCGCAGAAAATATCGACCTACTACAAGTGCCAGCTTTTCTTTGCCGTCAGACAGACTTGCTGGAAGCCTGTGCAAACACTGGCAAACCCGTGAATGTGAAAAAAGGCCAGTTTCTTGCACCTTGGGATGTGGAACCCATCGTCGGCAAACTGAAACATTTTAACTGTGAACAATTCTACCTAACAGAACGCGGCACAACATTTGGATATAATAATTTAGTCACAGACATGCGCTCACTTCATTGGATGCGGGATATGGGTGTGAAGGTTATTTTTGATGCGACTCACTCAGTTCAGCGCCCAGGTGGGCTCGGAGGCACTACAGGAGGCGATGGCGAACTCGCTCCGGTGCTTGCTCGTGCTGCCGTAGCTACAGGAGTGGATGGCGTGTTCATGGAGGTTCACAGCAATCCAGCTGAGGCATTATCAGATGGCCCAAACCAGATCCCACTTCCAGAAATTGAGTCCATCCTGAAGCGCCTACTTGCCGTCCACCACGCTGCACACAGCGCCTAACAAATAATGCCATTTACTTTTTCCAGCCTGATACCTTCTACACGGATTATCCGTGACGCTGTCACGCTCGGGCTCATCGCTGGCACATGCCTGCCGACTTTGCACGGGCAAGCAATTATCGACAAAGACGATAAGGATAAACGCAAGGGCGCATTCCCTACACTCAGCATCCTTCCCGAAGGCAGCATCCTAAGGCGTGTCCGACTACCGCGCTACGATAAGAATTTCAATCCAACTTCGCTACTTGCAGCAGAGCAGCTCCTCGTCTTGGGCAAAAACCGAATTGAGGGTGAAGGCGTTACCATCGAACTATATGAGCCAGATGGCAGCCTCCAGGCACGGTCAAAAATGCGCCGAGCCATTTACGACCAAGAAAAATCTACTCTGCACGCACGTGAGGCAATCTACCTAAAAGGAAAGACCTTTGTCGCCTCTGGCTCGGGTCTCATTTTTCATTGGGAATCCAAAAAGGGATTCCTTGATGGCCCCACTTCCACTCGTTTCACGTATCAAAAAAAAGATAATGCCATGAATACCTCGTTTCTCTCCCCCCGTGACCGTCCTCTGCAAACTTGCGTGGCATTGGGTGCCTACTTAGCCATGAGCACATCCTTGATCGCGGAGGCACCGATCGGATTAACTGCCGGAGATCTAGCCAAGCTCGAAAAGCTTTCCAAAACCAGATCTCCAGAGGCAACCACCACCAGAAACATCACGGAAGATAGCATCAGCAAACAAAACGAATTATCCAAGAAGGCTGACAGCCAAATCCAACCATTCCTCAAGAGCATCGGCAAAGGCACTCTGCTGATACAATCGCCCGCCGATCCAGCACCAGAACCAGCAGCGCAACTTAAGCCGCCAGCTGAGCCTGCTGCCGAAAAACCCGAACTCAAACCCGGAGAATCCACCCTCCTTATTGAGTGTGATGGTGGTCTATATTTTGACAACGACAGCGGCGTTCTGGTCTACATGAAAAACATCCGCCTGACCGAAGATCGATTCAAACTCACCTGTAGTGATGAGCTCAAGGTCTTCCTTTCTCAGGACGAGAAAGAGGCTGCCAAACCAGAAAGCCCTGAAGCTGAGCAACCCGGCGAAGATAAGAAAAATGACAGCCAACTATCTTCATTTGGAAGTTTAAAGCAGATCATTGCAACAGGCGAAGTCAAGCTTACCCAGCTCGACGAACAAGGCAGACCGTTCATCGCCATGGCTGAAACTGCTAGCTACGAAGCTACAACGGGTGAAATCATTCTTCGTGGTGGACGGCCAAGACTCCAGCAAAGCGCAAACCAATTTCTCCAAGCACAAGAGCCGGGTCAGTGGGTCAAAGTACTCAAAAGTGGCAAACTAGTCACCAGCCGCGGCAAATGGAAAATGGTCGCAGTCATCACAAAACCCTAGTCATTTCGAAATCCGAACCATGGCAGAGCTCAAAACCAAGTCAAAATCAGAAACAAAGTCTTCTAAAGGCACGAGAGTAGGCACACAGGTGTTGCTCGAATCTGATGGACTCATGAAAACATACGGTGGACGTACCGTGGTTAACAACGTCTGCATCAGTGTTAGAGAAGGTGAAATCGTGGGTCTGCTCGGCCCTAACGGAGCTGGCAAGACAACAAGCTTTTACATGATCGCCGGCTTGATCCCTGCCGATTCGGGAGTCGTGAAATTTAAAAACAACGACATCTCAGATCTTCCGATGCACAAGCGCGCACGCCTAGGTATGGGATACCTACCACAGGAGGAATCGATTTTTCGCCATCTCAGTGTGGAGGATAACCTCATTGCCGTTCTGGAAACACGCCGAGATCTGACACGTAAACAGCGACGTGAGAAAGCTGACTATTTGATGGAACGCTTCGGTATCACTGGGCTCAGAAAGTCAGAGGCATTGGCTCTCTCGGGTGGAGAGAAACGGCGGCTCACCATTGCTAGATCGCTGTGCACCGAACCCAGCCTATTGATGCTCGATGAGCCTTTCAGCGGCGTTGATCCCATTGCCGTGGGTGATATCCAGAAAATTGTCCGCGACCTACGCGATGAAGACGGCCTCTCTATTCTCATCACAGATCATAATGTCCGAGAGACGTTGCACATTGTTGATCATGCCTACCTCCTTCATGCGGGTCAGCTCATTCTCGAAGGTGAAGCCAACGAGATCGCCGACGATCCCATCGCACGCAAGCACTACCTGGGTGAAGACTTCGCCCTCTAAAAAAAACTCATTTCTCACCACAATCTAATCTCGTCGCATTGAGCGACATAACCAAAAACAGAAAGGAAAAAACAAACGATGCAATCAGCAAATGCCAATACGCAAATTACCGTCACCGTCCGCCACGAAGATGTGACCGACTCACTGCGTGATTACGCCACCAAAAAAATCCAGGGTCTGCATCTCGACTACCCGAAAATCATCGAGGCCAAAGCAATTCTCGATGTGCAGAAGAACCGCCACATTGCAGAGATTATTCTCTTCTGCGCCAATCACATCACCATTGATGCCTCGACAGAGGGAAAGGACATGTACGCCGCCATCGATGAGACTATTTCAAAGATCGCACGCCGCATGCGCAAGCACAAGACACGCCTGCTCAAGAAACAGCGTGCTAATCGTGGACGTGATACTATTCGTCACCTCGATGAAAAAGTCTTTGCCTCCAACATTCTCGACAGCATTCCTGAAGAGTCTGAGCCTGAGAGCGATCCAGAGCCAATGATCGTTCACAAGGAGAACTACCGCCTGCGCACTCTACTCAAAGAGGAAGCCATCATGGAACTCGAACTCTCAGATAAGCCATTCATTGTTTTCAATAATGAACGCCGCAATGTGATGCAGATACTCTACCGCCGCAGCGATGGAGATTACGCAATTATCCAGCCCTAGGAAATAACTTTTCAAGGTGCACATGTACAGCGGGTTCTGTCTTTCAGGCAGAGCCCGTTTATTGCATAAACACTCAAACCATCCGTTAAAACGAACATGAAGCTAATTACTATTTTCACTGCTATGCTGCTGGCCGTAGTTCACGCCGAAGAAGTAAAACGACCGCTTTTCTATCCGTTTGATGTCACCATTGACGGTCAGAAAGCAGCAATGCAAGAAGACAACACGCTATTTGCTGTCATTGAAAAACCCGTGAAGGCAGACGCGCTGTTAGAAATCGGGAAAGAAGCTCCCTCGATCATCATCAATGCCTTTGCCGTAAATGAGAAAGGCGAGGTGATGCAACCAGGGCAGCAGCCAGCCATCATTTTCGCAAATAAAACAACATCAACCAAGCTGAGTGCCACAATCGACAAGAAACCTCTCAAACCTGGTCGCTATCTCGCCAACATCGTTGCCAATGGCGGCACATCACGCGTTGTTTTTGTTATCGAGGACAAGTCTGGTAAAATCAAGATCCCCAGCATCAAAGACTTGGTGGATTTCATGAAGAAAAATTCCTAAGCGTAAGAGAACTGCGAGGTTACTTTTCTTTATCCGATGCCTGTGTGTTTACTTTTTTATCTGTGCTCTCACCCGGAGAGTTTTTTCCAGAGGACGATCACGTCGATCCGGACTTAGACATTCATGTAGGCACCCCGAATGCGGGGAGAATCCACAACTGGATAGCAAAGTAGAGGGCGACCATGCCCGCGACGATTAATATTTTTTCCATGCTGGATATTAATGCAGTTTCGCTGACGCGCTACTGGTTTTTCATGTTGTGCGCCACCATGGTGAAAAAAGTGCGTAGATCCATCTGGATAGAATTCGGCACTTTGGTTTCTTCCATCGCAGCATCCATGAGCTCGATCCAGCGCTCGGCTTCAGCGTCGCCAATCGGAAACGGAGCGTGGCGCATCCGTAATCTAGGGTGGCCGCGCTTCGCCTGATAACGTGGATCATTTCCAAAACGAAATAACAGGAATTCGCGAAGCCGTTCCTCAGCACCTTCAAAATCCTGCTCCGGATACATCGGTCCGATTAGATCATCTGTTTTCACCCGCTTGTAGAATGCGGCGACCATCTTGGTGAATCCTTCTTCACCAAGAATTGTATAGATGACAGCTTCGTCCACGACCGGTTGAGATTAGGATTCCTGCTGACGGGCGGAGGCTTTCAGGCGGAGGGCATTCAGTGCGATGAAGCCAGTAGCGTCATTTTGGTTGTATGCTTCCTCAGCTCCGCCTTCCATCGTGGCTATATCCTCTGAGTAGAGCGAAAACGGCGAACGGCGACCCGCTTGCATGCAGTTGCCCTTGTAGAGCTTGAGACGAACTTCGCCGGAGACCGTTTGCTGCGTGGAGGTTACAAGTGCCTGAATCGCTTCACGCTCTGGAGCAAACCAGAAACCGTTGTATACCAGCTGAGAATATTTGGTAATAAGATCATCACGAACATACTGAGCCTCACGATCAACCGTGAGCGTCTCCAGGTCACGATGAGCTGCAAGAATGATTGTGCCACCTGGTGTTTCATAAATTCCGCGCGACTTCATACCGACAAAGCGGTTCTCCACAATGTCCACGCGGCCGATACCGTGCTTTCCACCAAGGAAATTGAGCACACGCATCACACCGTAGGGTGAAAGTAAGGTGTAACCGTCCTTTTCACCCTCAACCTTAAAGTCCCCGAGGTCTGTGACAACTTGCTCTAAACCATTACATTTCAGCCCGATAATATCACCTTTTTCGAACAGGAACTCAACATACTCCGGAGTGTCAGGAGCTTCCTCAGGAGAAACAGAAAGCACATACATATCACGGTCGGCCTCGCCAGTAGCGTCATACCATGTGTCTTCAAGTGCTCCGGCCTCAAAGGAAATATGCAGTAAATTACGATCCATGGAATACGGCTTCTTCTTGGATGCGGTAACATCAATGCCGTGCTCTTCGCAGTAGGCGATCATTTCAGAACGACCCGGGAACTGCGCACGAAATTCATCATCACGCCATGGCGCGATCATCTTAATGTCAGGAGCGAGCGATGCCACTGAGAGCTCAAAGCGTACTTGATCGTTACCTTTTCCGGTGGCTCCATGAGCAATGGCATCCGCACCCTCTGCAATCGCAACATCGACCATACCTTTTGATATACACGGCCGCGCAATCGAAGTTCCGAGCAAGTAACGTCCCTCGTAGAGAGCATTCGCCTGAAACATCGGGTAGATGTAGTCGGCAGCGAATTCCTCTTTGAGGTCGCCGATGTAGCACTTGCTGGCACCTGTGCTGAGTGCTTTTTCCTCAAGCCCGTCTAGCTCTTCACCCTGACCGACGTCGGCACAGTAAGCAATGATTTCAGCGTTGTACTTTTCCTTAAGCCAGAGAAGGAGAACGGAGGTATCCAGACCTCCGGAATATGCGACGACGATTTTCATGATAATTTAGTTTTAAAAATGATTATGTCTACAGGCGAGACGGGCGGAGGAAAGCATAATCAGAGCCAAGAGACAAGATTTTCAAACATCATTGTCATTTGTCAGCACCTTCATTAAGAAGCGCTGTATATCATCTCACTCTCGCCCTATTCTCGAGCTCAAAATATGCGCCCCTCTTGTAACGAGTAATATGGCCACTCTAACTCTTATCCTCTTCACTGTCTGAGCCGGACTCAGCGTTCATCTCGATCGCAGGGGTCGCCTTTCCTGTGGGCAGCACCCTACGCATGAGCTTCTTCAGCCCACCCTCGGCCGCTTCCTCCATGGACTCAGCATCACGCATCGCTTTTTCCCAAGCCGGTGCAAATCCAGGAGCTTGCTCACGCATAACACCAACGGCAGTTTCCATCATGTGCAGCTGACGAAGCTCAGCACGACCCGCTTTCTGCTTTAGCACATTGGCATTCGACCTTAAGTTTTCGTTTTTCTCGCGTAGTTCATCCAGCTGCGCCTGCAGTTGCTCGTTTCCCATGGCATTGATTTTTAGCTGGGTGTTGAGGTGCGTTTGCAGTTCTTTATTATCTTCTGAAATGCGCTTGTTCTCGTGTTTGAGATTTACAATATCTTTGCGCATCGATTGCCAAATTACGCTCATCATAAATAACCCGAGCACCAGCCCCCATGTGAATGGCTCCATAAGTATCTGCATGACGATGTCCATAGCGGCATTCTAATTGATTAAACTCAATTTCCAAGGACTATCATACGATTGGAAAAGTCACATCCGATTGTAATCGCTGACTATATTCCGACCAAGTATGTTCTACTCATCATGAATCTGAACCGCTTCAAAAAAGGATACACTGGAACGAACCCGGAGAGAGGACTACGTAGTCTGGCCGGTGCCGTTAAAGCTGATAAGCATATTGATAATCCGGGTGCTGTCCGCGTTAAAGGACGTTATATCCCACGCGACACTGACCGGATTGGACATTTTTTCGGAATGATGGGTTACATCCACGCGTGGCTCTATGTGATCCTGCTGCCCTGCTCGATCTATGCTGATAGCCACTCCGTTATTTTTTCTCCCATGGCTGTTTTCATGGTCGGTATGTTCGTGGTTCACGGGTGTGCCATTATTGCAGACGGCCTGCGTCACACCGAGGCACCCTGGGCAAGAAAAGGCATCAAGATATTCTGGATTGCCACACTGACATTGGCTGCTTTCGGGGGAATCTTATCCATGTTTTAAAAACCAGTTGCATGTCTCGGAAAATCACGCACATTTCCTCTGTAAAAGTAACTTTTTCACATCATGAATACTCTCGAATCTATCCCCACCATATTGGCATTTAACCCTGCTGGCATCCCGATGCTCTACTGGATCATCATCGGCGGCTCCATGCTCGTATCCTGGTGGGTAGGAAGCACACTCAAAAAACGGTTTGCTGAGCACTCGCAGGCACCACTTCCAGTGTCCGGCCGCGAAGTTGCTGAGGCCATGTTACGCGAGAACGGCATCAATGATGTCAGGGTGATCAGCGTGCCCGGTCAGCTGACTGACCACTACAACCCCGAGGATAAAACGGTCAACCTGAGTGAATCAGTCTACCACATGCGTAACGTTGCAGCCGCTGCTGTAGCGGCTCACGAATGCGGTCATGCTGTCCAGCATGCCAAGGCATACACTTGGCTGACCATGCGCTCAAAAATGGTGCCTGCAGTCAGTATCGCATCAAACATGATGAACGTGATCTTCATGCTATCTATTTTCGGGATGTTTGCGTTTAGCAACCCAGCTTTCATATGGCTGATTGTGGTCTGTTTTGCAGCCACCACCCTGTTTTCATTTGTCACACTTCCAGTCGAGTTTGACGCGAGTAAGCGGGCGCTTGCATGGATGCAGACGAGTGGCATTGCCAAGAGCATGGATCAGGATCGTGCAAAAAATGCTTTGCACTGGGCCGCCATGACTTATGTCGTAGCCGCCATTGCCTCACTAGCCCAGTTACTTTACTGGCTGATGATAGCTTTGAATAACCGAGACTAGTAGCGAGCTTGCTTATAACCCGTGTAATTTTGATAGGCAAAGTAGGCGAAGAATATCAGCCCCATCGTCATACCAAGGCTCAGCATGAGCATCACGACGATGATACAGGTAATGATACTTGCCTTATGCATTGCTTTGCGTGACTTGACGAACTGATCCATCAATTGGCCTCCATCGAGTGGATACACGGGCAATAAATTTAGAATCGACCACCAGACATTGACCCAGATCATCGCGTTTAGAAACCCATAGACGGGCTTATTATCGGGAAACGCAGTCACCATGTACTCGTGCGGGATATTAGTATACTGAAGATAAAGAAACACCCGCTGGAGGGCTTCAGGCATAGGGAAAATGATGAATACCGCCACAATAGAAATCGCAGCCAGAGCTAGTCCAGCGCCCGGCCCAGCGAGAATCATTGCACAACGACCTCGGCGATCAAAGCGTCCTCCCTGCTGGTAAGCGAGGCCACCAAACGCCCAAAGCCGAATCCAAACCCGACCACCAGCGAGTTTGTGCCCTGTGATCGCATGCCCTAATTCATGGACTAACACCGATACGAACCCAGCCATCATAAAGAGAACTACGCCCAAATACATATCAGGCGAATTGCTCGAAAGCGCTGTAAAGCCGCCGCCAAGAAATGCCATCACAAGCCAAAACCATGGCTCTACTTCTACGGGTATCCCAAAAATGGTGAAACGGAACATAATATTTTCAGTTAGTCTTGAGCTGCCAACAAGTTGTTTGCCGTGACCAGCGCTTTTAGACCCGCCATTTCGATTGATGGATCAACACCACAGCCCCAGACAATTTTCTGGCTCTCTACATCTTGCAGCTGAATGTATGCTGCCGAATCGGCATCTGATCCGCCGCGGACTGCATGCGAGCGGTAGTCATTGAGTGTGAAGTTTTTCAGCTTTGCCTGCTCAAGAGCGTGCACAAAGGCATTGATTGGCCCGTTGCCTAGACCACTGATTTTCTGCTGCTCTCCCCGGTATGAAATACTGGCGTGACAAGCGACCTCTCCTTTTTCTCCCGCGTGGTGATCCAGTTCGTAATCCACAAGCGCGAGTGGCTCACTGAGATTGACAAACATACGGAAAAACGCGTCACGAATCTCGTCAGGCGTCAGTTCACGCCCTAACTCATCAGCGAGGGCATAAACTTGGCCTCCCACCACAGGGTGCATTGTCTTGGGTAAATCAAATCCGTGCTCACGGTCTAACACGTAAGCCACACCACCTTTTCCTGACTGTGAGTTGATCCGGATAATTGCCTCGTAAGACCTTCCTATATCTTGAGGGTCAATGGTAAGGTAAGGCACTTCCCATGGCACGCTGGGGTCGCTTTTTGTTTCAGACTTACGCAGATCCAGCCCTTTTTTGATGGCATCCTGGTGAGAACCCGAGAAGGCAGTGAATACCAGCTCACCGACGTAGGGGTGCCTCTCGCTAACAGTCATCCGAGTGACCCGCTCGTAAACGGCACGGATCGATGCGATGTCGGAGAAATCTAACCCAGTTTCAATACCGTGCTGGTTCATATTGAGTGATAGATTAGCAATATCAAGATTACCAGTTCGCTCACCATTTCCAAAAAGCGTACCCTCGACACGATCCGCACCTGCCATGAGGCCTAGCTCGGTAGCGGCAGTGCCTGTTCCGCGATCATTGTGTGTGTGCAGAGAGACGATTACCGAATCCCGTCTATCAAGATTCAAACTCATCCACTCGATCATATCCGCATGGATGTTAGGAGTAGTCCACTGCACGGTATCGGGCAAATTGACGATCATCTTTTTCTCAGGTGTCGGCTGCCAGACATCAATCACCGCGTTGCAGCAATCGAGTGCAAAATCGAGTTCGGTATCAGAGAATGATTCCGGTGAATACTGTAGCAACACCTCAGTCTCCGGAATCGTGGGTGTCAGTTCCTTCACTAACTGTGCACCATCCACAGCGAGTTTCTTAATGTCATCGCGCGAGGCGTTACCAAAGGTGATTCGCCTCTGTAGTGGCGAGGTAGAATTATAGATATGCACGATGGCACGTCGTGCCCCCTTGATCGCATCGAATGATTTACGAATCAAATGCTCGCGCGTCTGCACCAGAATCTGGATCGTCACATCGTCAGGAATAAGATCCTCCTCGATCAATCTGCGGCAAAAATTGAACTCGGTATCCGCAGCCGACGGAAATCCAATTTCGATTTCCTTAAAACCCACATCACAGAGCAGTTTAAAAAACTCGAGCTTCTCCTCGATAGACATGGGAACGGGCAGCGCCTGGTTCCCGTCTCGCAAATCCACACTCGCCCAGATGGGAGCGTGGTCGATCGTGCGGCTAGGCCACTGCCGATCAGGAAGATCGACCGTTGGGAACGCACGGTATTTAGAGATGCTTTCGGGCTTCATGACGCGAGGAGGCATGGACAGTTTTCCCCTAAATTGCAAGCCACAAGCCCAATCATGCGATAATTTAAGTTCTAACTTTACTCCTTGCCAGAACTTGCATGTGTCACTCATAGTAATTCAGTTATGAATTTAAAAATCCTCTTTTTTGCATTAGCAACGGGAATCTCCAGCCTAATCCTTTCTTCGTGCTCTAACACAGGTGGGGGAGGCAGTGGTGCCTACGCACGCTACGAAGCCTATGACCGCCCTGCAACGCTACCCACAAATCGGGCCAATGTTCGGGTCAAAGTATCCATCAAGAACCGCATGGCTTACGTCATGGAGGGCTCCAAACCGCTACTGATTATGCCGGTCACTGTGGGAACGGCTAGTAACCCAACACCCAAAGGCAACTTCCGCATCTACCACAAAGAGCATTACCGTCGCGCCAACACTCACGGCTACGCGATTTCCCCCGATGGGAGCCGTGTCATTCCATGCTACTTAAAGAAAAAGCCTGCCGGGTGGAAATTTAAAGGAACTCCAATGCCTTATTGGTGTGAATTCAAAAGTGCTTATGGATTCCACACAGGCTGGATGAAGCCATTTCCCGCTTCTCACGGTTGCCTTCGTATGCACAAGAATATATCCCCCAAGTTTTTCCGCTTAGTGAGCACGGGAACCCCTGTAAACATTTCCTATTCTCAACCTGAGGATACCACAATTGGGCGCAATATCCCTCGCCCTCCGGACTCTACACCTTTCCCAGGCAACCCCCACGCCATGATGGTGACGAACAAGTTCTTCACTATGCACAAAAAACCGACGTTTACCAACGACTAGTCACCAAGACAGTAGAGGTATCCGTTTTTGGAACCGGCGTATATGCGTCGGTTCCAAACGATCGGTGTGGCATCGAACATAGGGCCTGCCAACCGCGCTAAACGTGTCAGCTTCCCGGCGCGACTAACCTGATAAAGATCCATCCCGTTATCGTATCCCACGACGATTTTATTCCCAACAAAAAGCGGCGTCGAAATACTACCTGACGGTAATTTTACGCGATCAAGAACAAGCGGCGTAGGGAAACGCTTTCGCTTTCTAGGACCTAATACCATAACATCAGGTCGCACGATGCGGTGGTTAATAACCGTAAGCGTCCCGTCCACACCAACAAAGCAGGCAAGGTCTTTAGGTATCCCCGCGTTGTAACGGTGGTTTACAGCGACCGAGCCAACCAATCCACCCCGCCACTCATAGAAGCGCACATCAGGAAGTGGATAATACCATTTCACATCACCGCCAGGTTTGATTTTCATCACGCCCCCCTGCCCTGAGATAAATTGTTTCTCAACGCCTAACAAAAAATGATTGTCATTCGTCAGCGGCATCGTGCTATTGAGATCACCACCTATATCGAGTGTCCATCCAACACCCCCGAAGCCCGTCGAACAGGCCAGCACTCTTCCACAGCCAGCTGCTAAGTATGCTTTACCACGGTAGAGCGTGGGCGAGCCTTCACAAGAAAGCTCCTGACCGTAAATGCTGTAGTCAGTATTACGATGGATTAATGATTGCCTGTAAATTTTTGGAGCCATGACCCCGTTGACCAGCCGTGCTTTCGAGGGGTCAGGTGAAAAAACAGTAAAGTATCCGTTTTCCAGAGGAACACATGCCTTCCTGCCAATCATCAATGCCGAGGCATCCACATCACGGCTATTGCTTCCGGTGCGACGCGAGTTGTGACGCCAGAGAATTTTTCCCGTCATGTAGGAGACACCGCTAAGACTATAAGCAGTTCCTTTGGAGAAACTACTCTTAAACCCCATACGACTCCCCGCCATAAGCACATAGCGTTTTTCAGGGTCACGCTTACCCACATCCACAAAAGTAGGAGTGCCTTTGATGGCGTCGCCTAAATCGGTGCTCCAGATAACCTTGCCGTCACGAGCCCGTATTTTTTTCAACTGATGACTTAAACAACCTTGAATTAGAAAATTCTCATTACCCTCGCGGATGATAAGTGGCTGACCCGTCCAGCCTGCCCCTTTCCAGTGTTTGACAATTCTGCCGAGGCGTGTGCTTCCAGATCCGAGTGGAATTTTCCAATGAACATTGAGTCTGGATGGCGCCACATTACCGTAATAGTTTCTCTGACCATCACCCAGGTAACTGCCGACTAAAGGAGTCACCTCTGCAGATAAAACACAAGATGTTAGTATGAGGCATAAAACTAGAAATGTTTTCATAATAGTGGTTCAGTAACTGCCACGAATCTTATCCAGTGTTATGGTATCAGGATATTTTTTGTAGCTCTTATCAATATGATGCCACCATTCTGCTGGTAGCGGGTAAAAACCGGCACGACTCATCGCGGATTTGAGAATGTAAAGATTTTGCCGGATCTCGAGATCCGGGTGATGAAAATTCGACGCCGCTTCAGGCTTGAACGCATCAAATTCTGTCGGCATCTTCACTGGACGGTCATTCAAGCTAACAATCGTAACATCCACCGCAGTGCCGCAGGAGTGTTGTGAAGGGGCGTTACCTGGGTTAGCAACATAAGTGTCGTTATGCCCTGAAGCGTCCCAGAGCTTCATCTGTGCGCTCGGTGGGCGGTATGCATCCCAGATCACGATTTTCATCCCTCGCTCTTTCACAAACGCATTGGCATGTTTGAGCCTAACGGCAGTTTCCGGTTTCAATAGAGCCGGGAAATTTTTTGGATAGAGTGGCGACTTGGTGATGGATGTCGGATTCTTGTATTGAAGATCTACACCGATCGTCGGGTCAACTTCATGGATACTGATCAAACCTGCTTTTGCAAGAATCGGATTTTTAGATTGTGGCAAATTCGCCAGATCAAGCTCTCTCGATTCATTCGTCATGGGCGTGGAACACGAAAGCATAGTAAGCAATGAAACAAAGGAAAGGAACAGGCATGTGAAAGTGCGCATAAAAGTAAGGAAATTAAATACCTCTCCTAACAAACGTCGAGAGCAAACTCAGCACAATTATTTTAAGCTACAAGCAAGTGCCAGTGACAAAAAACCTGTATATTCGGGGCTCCACCCTAACTCTTTGATCAGATCGCTAGATACCTTTTTGCTCGTATTGCCACGCTTGCGGGGAATATCGAAGCTGGCACCAGATGGCATAGGCAAATCAAAATGCAAAGCCAATGACTGATACACCTCAAGCTGGCTGGCATGACCACCATTGACGTTATAAATTTCTCCACCCCTTCCTCTCTCTGCGAGGATTAGAAGTGCCGTTGCCACATCGTCACGATGCACGAAATTCATGACCCGGTCACCCTCACCATCCAATGTTGATTCCCCTGCCAGAAAATTCTTAAGCACATGGCAACGACCCTGACCATAAAGACCTGTTAGTCTAGCAACTATACCATCTGCGGAAAGCACCTCATTTTCTGCGTCGCGCAGGATGATTGCACGAGGTGATTGAGGCTCTGCAGGGCTTAGTTCGGTTACCTCAGAGTGATCCGACTGGGGATAAACGGAAGTACTCGAGGTGAATACCAGAGGCGTCTGAGGAAATCTCTCGATCAGGTTTTTACATCCCTGAAGATAAATGTCTCGGTAGCTATCAAGATCACCACCACCCGACGCGGCGCAATGTATCACAAGATCATATTCACCTGTGATTCCAGATACTGACTCTCTACTCGAAAGGTCACAAGCCGTGGCTCCATGACTTCCGCTTCGGTTCAGACACGCCACCTGCCACCCGCTGGCAGTAAAAGTAGGCTTTATTGCCCTACCAAGAAATCCATAGCCGACTATGAGCAAACGCTTAGGCATCCATCGAAATACCTAACAATTGCTCCGTTGCCTCACGCGGTCTCGCCGTAAGGATATCTGGTTTCCCCTGCGTCACGAGAACTGTGTGCTCGAAGTGGGAAGAGTTTTTCCGGTCATTGGTAATCACCGTCCATCCATCACTGAGGATCGTCACCGCCGGAGTCCCTGCATTGACCATAGGTTCTATGGCAAGAACCATACCTGGCCGAAGCTTCGGCGAACGACCAGAAGGACGGTAATTAGGAACCTGTGGTTCTTCATGAAGGTCGCGACCCACACCGTGCCCCACAAATTCTTTCACGACCGTAAAGTCATACTGTTTCACGTGTGCTTCGACAGAACCACAGAGATCCGCCAGAAAATTGCCACTGCGGGCGTGACTGATCGCCTCATACAGAGATTGCTCGGTTGCACATAACAACCTCTTGGTTTCTAGGTTGATATCACCAGCAGGCACAGTAGTAGCGTTATCACCAATCCAGCCGCCTTTGACGATGCCCACATCAATCTTAAGAATATCACCTGGCCTAATCACAGTGTCAGAGCCAATGCCATGGACTACTTCCTCATTTCTGGAAATACAGATATTCCCTGGAAAACCTCGGTATCCTAAGAACGCGCTTTTGCAGTCGGCCTCTTTCATGAGTTCCGCTGCATAGGCGTCGATTTCACCTGTTGTTTTGCCAGGTTGCACCTCCTTGGCACACTTTTGAAGTATTAGACTGGCGGTTTCACATGCCACTCGCATCTTACGAATGTCACTAGCAGTCTTGATAGGAATTCTTACTTTTTTTGCCATCTTTAGACCAGAAAATATCGGTTGAGAACTGCTGAGAGCTGAGTTGAATGTGTTATCCTCTGAATGGAGAGCATAAAGCCCCGGATAACTAATAGTCACCCGAGGCTTTTGAAAAGTAATTCAATAGAGTAGCAGTTTAGCGTGATGCGGTTGATCTACGATCCTTGAGCACCTTGGTAAGCAAGGCACGGTTATTAGAATCAGTGCGGACAACTTCACCATCAACGACGATGTCTACTACAACTCCTGTCATGCTGTCTACCCGGCGACCGCCAGGCACGTTAGGTCCACATCATCCACCACCGGATGCTGGTTTGCTCTTGCGAACAATGCTGATTTTCTGAGTGGATAGCGTGATCGAGTCGGTATCATAAATTTTGCCGGTGCTCAAAGTGCCGGAGGATGTTTTGGCGTCAGACCCACCCTTAGCCAGATTTCCCTGTCTGTAGTAGAGTGTGTACTTTACCTCAACATCTTCGATAGCTCGCTGCCCACGGTTGTATACCTCAATGTCAAAATGCGTTGGAATCGCGTCTCCTGAACGCTCACCCTTAACTTCCTCGAAATCAAGACGAACGTATCGTGCAATTGCCAGTAGGTCTTTCTTGGAAAGAACATATTTTTGACACTCTTCAGAGAGCATACTGAAAGAAAAAGAAAGCTTTTTCCCAGATGCATTTAAAACAGTGACTTTCTTTTTCTGGGCATCAAAACCAGTCAATGTGGCATCAAATGACTTCGATTTGTCTGTGTTATGGAATGTTCGCTGCTCTAAAGCATGGGCGGACATGACCATTAGCGCAGCTGCAAGCAGTTGTGTGGCTAACTTCTTCATAAACGGAGATTATCTTTGATCTGGTTATGCGTCAACGCGTAATTATTGTCTAATAACCTAGTCATTGGTGCCTTTTTCGACGATACCAAGGGCTTTACGAACAAGCTCCAGAGCCTTTTCACGCTCTGCAGGCAAGCTCTGGGCAGCGGATTTCTCGATCAAATCGACCAGAGAGACTAAACGCGCGGTGTTCAACTCGCCCGGTGAAGGGTAATCGGAGAGTATCATGCCAGTGGCAGCGATGACCGAAGCAAAACGCAAGTCTGCAGAAGCATGAACCCAGGTTTTGGGATCCTTTGCGCTTAATTCCGCTCCACCGCCAAGTGTGAGTGTAACCATAGGCAGATCCGTATTTTCGGAATTTTCAGCATCTATTTGCAGCTCGTATATAACGAAATTCCCGCGAGTACGCGAGGCGAGCGGAGGAACGGCCGACGAGGCAGGGTCGTTGCCTTGACCCTGAACTATTGGATTGGCATAACCAAGCAGCCTCATTTTACGGACTCGATCCGAATCGATAACAAGCGATGCACTGAGCTCAGCTACATCAGCACCCGGCTGAGATTGTAAATTCACTGCTAGCAAGTATGTCTGCGGGTTCCAAGGGTTTCGACATAATTCCAAGTCAGCAGCGAGACCATTTTGTTTGATCATGCTGGGTTTGCTGTAGGAAAAATGGTTGATCATTTCTTCAATACGAACGGCCTTCTTGGGCGGTAAAGTGTCGGCATCAATAATGTAGCGCTTGATCCAAGGCCAGCTGCTAGCACCGGAGGACAGAGGAATAGAAATACGCTCTGACGTGGCGATATCCTGCCAGTCGATCGCATCAAGCTCCGGGAGCCTCTCAGCCGTTTTTATTTCGCTGGATTCGATACGCTCACGCACTGCGGAGCGGAATCCATCTGTGTCGTCGCTCATAGCTGAACTAACGGCGCGGGCAGCATCAGATGAATCTGTGGCTATTCCATTCACGCCATCATTCATGGTTACGGGTGCGGTCAGATCCCTAGTTTCGACCTGTGTCCAGTTCCACTCGGGATTCTGGTCAGCAGCGATGTTGTTATCGGCAGGTTTGTCGCCACCCACAATATAAAGAGTTGCAGCGACGCCCGCAGCTACTCCAGTGGCGACTACAGCAGGTTTTTTCCAGAAAGGCACCCGCGCACTGGCGATATCCTCGATCACAGGACTTGAGCCAGCGCTGCGTATTGCTGACCTTTGAGCAGATGTGAGCATCTCGGCACCCGTCACAGACAATACCCCACTGAGTAACTGAGCTGTATCCCTGGCTTCATCGACTGCCTGACTGACGCGGCCGTCCATTCGCACTGCACGCGCAAGCTCGATGGCATCATCTCCAGTAAGCTCGCCAAGGGCAAAAGCGGTGATGCGTGGGTCGTTAAGATCGATTTTCATAATAAAACATGGATGGAAAATTTATTTTAGTTCGTCGGGGATAAGCTCACGGAGTCGCTTCAATCCAGTGTGTATGAGAAACCCGACATTGCCTGTCGTCAGCCCGGTTTCGTCGCTGATTTCTTTGTAGCTGTATCCTTTTTCAAACTTGAGTATGATAGCTTTGGCTTGGTTTTCAGGTAGGCGTTCAATGTAGCTCTTCACGAGCTTCACCCTGTCCTGATCAGAGGCGATTTCTCCGGGATTGGATACACCACTGTCCTCTGCCGCGAGGGCTTCATCATCCACTGGAACGAGGCGCTTCTCTTTGCGAAGAACATCCAAAGCACGGTTTCTACATACTGTAAAAAGCCATGACTTCAGCCCATCGCGCACTTTGGAGGCATCCTGCTGATAGAGACGAATGAAAGTGTCCTGAACAACATCACGGGCTCGGTCAAGGTCATGGACAATCGTCCTGGCGTATCCGATGAGAGGCGACTCGAATTCCGAGATCGCCCGCTCAACTAGCTCTGCGCTGGTTTCGGTCATTTCCTGTCCTGTTTCCTGTTCCGGATCCTTGCTACTGGCCATTTTTGGCACCTTCTTTTGGGTTGAACGATACGGACAGGATTCTATTAGGGAAAAATCTCGTTATTTTCTGACAAAGTAATTCAAGTTTTCAAGCTCCAGCGCCAGATCGACATTATTAACACTGACTTCGGAAGGCACCTGTAACACAACAGGAGAAAAGTTGAGTATGCCTTCTACTCCGGATCCTACGAGAGCGTTCGCGACTTGCTGCGCATGCTCCGCGGGCACACATAGAATGGCCAAGAGGACTTGGTTTTTTTCAATAAAAGAGGACATCTCATCGGTTGAATGGAGAGGCACTGGAATGTCTTTGTTTTGCAGAGTATCCGCCTTGGCATCAAATGCTGCCAGTATCTCGTATCCCTCTTTCTTGAATCCATCGTAGCGCAGCAAAGCACTACCCAAATTTCCCGCACCCACCATGATGACCGGTTGCAGCTTCGTCCTGCCAAGACCATCGTGAATCGCCTGACGAAGGGCTTCGACTGGATACCCTCTGCCACGAGTGCCAAAGGTTCCAAAATATGCTAAATCTCGTCTAAGCTGGGAGGGTTTGACCCCAGCCGCAGCCGCTAGGGCGCTCGAGCTTACCATCTCGTGCCCGTTGTCATGCAACCGCTCAAGACATCTGCCGTAAAGCGATATGCGGTAGATGGATTTCTGAGGGATTTCAAGTTTTGGCATTAGTTCAGGGATTCATTGGTGAAAATAATTAGAATTAACCTATCACAGCTTCTTGGCGCTTGTCGATTTACTGATGATATTAGTGATCTCTAGAGCCAAATCCAGCGCCGCAGCACCTTGTTGCCCTGATACCTGAGGAGCCTCGCCCTTGATGGCACACTCTACGAAAGATGCTAACTCAAGCTTCAGTGGTTCGTCTTTTTCAACTTCGACCTCCACTTTCTCAATACCTCCGTCAGCCATAGCATACATTCCTGCACTCTGCTCCTGATAATCCAGCGAGAGGTAACAGTCCCCCTGAAAAACACGAATTTTACGCAATCGCTCAGGGCTGATTCGGCTCGATGTCACATTGGCTACACATCCATTTTCAAATCGGATACGTGCATTCGCAATATCCTCTCTTGCCGTCATAACAGCTACCCCAACAGCATCAACACTCTCAACAGGCGAATTTACAAGGTGGAGAATAATTTCCAGATCATGAATCATCAAATCAAGAACCACACCTATATCGATACTGCGGTTTGGAAATGGGGAAAGGCGATGAGCTTCTATGAAACGGGGCTCCGATAGGCGTTTCTCCAGCTCCCGCATCACCGGATTAAATCTCTCAATGTGGCCAACCTGGAGCACACATGACGTTTCCTGAGATTTCTCAATCAGTGCGCGGGCGTCATCCAATGAGTCGGCGATGGGTTTTTCCATAAGAATATGAACCCCCTTGTCCATCAAGGCACACCCTACCGAGCGATGCGCAATAGTCGGCACGGCCACAGTGGCAGCGTCAACTCGCTCAGCAAAATCCTCCAGCGAATCAATAGCAGTTCCACCAAATTCTTCCGCAACAGCCTGCGCCCGAGTCATGTCCTGATCATAAACCGCTACCAACTCGACATTTTTCAATAGTGAAAAAACACGGGCGTGGTTTCGACCCATAGCTCCGGCACCGGCAACTCCTACTTTCAAACTCATGAATCAGGTCTAGTGCATCAATCTACAGATGACAAGACTTGTGATGTTAGTCTAATTATTGGTACATTCTAAAAATCAGGATCTACCCCGTCTCATCCAGCTCATTAGAAAGTCAATTTTTACCCTCGCCAGCAATTCCGAATCCTCTATTATGGCAAGTGTTCGTCTGACAGTAAGTAGGCGAGCATCACACATCTAATTCCAGAATCTATGAGCCTACACGCCCAGTTATCTCCCGAAGCCCAAGCGCGCCTTCGCGCTCAGCAACGCAATTCTACCATTACAAGCCTGATCATTTCGATACTCTCGATTCTGTTAGTCGGCATCATTCTCCTCTATTGGTTCCTGCCTGTGATTGAAAATGTGACTCCAGATATCGTATCCTATCAAGCTGGTGCTGAGGAAGAGAACAAGGTGCAAAAACGTGAGATGACACGTGCTGTTGAGCGCAAACCATCGGCACCCTCATCATCCATGGCAAAGGTGATTGCCGCCAACACAACCTCTCCTACTGCAGTTCCGGTTCCTGAAGTCGATGTCCCCGATCCGTCTACTGACTTTGGAAATGGTGACGACTTTGGCGATGGTTGGGGTAGCGGTGAAGGCGAAGGCGGTGGTGGATTCGGAAATATCCCAGCCACCATGAAAAAGCGCTGCTCTAAAGAAGACCGCTTAGACCGCCTCTTGAAAAACGGAGGAAATGAACAGTGTGAGGAGGCCGTCATGAAGGCTCTTCGCTGGCTCAAAAAAACGCAGAATGCCGACGGCAGCTGGACCGGATCAAGCAAAGGCGCCATGACAGGATTCGCGCTTCTTGCCTTCCTCGGACACTGTGAGACGCCTAACTCGGAAGAATTTGGCGACGCCGTAACGCGCGCTATCGTTTACCTTGTTGGACTTGGTATGAAGAACGACGGTAGACTAGCGACATCTGACGTTAAATCCCATGGCTGGGTATATGAGCACGGTATTGCTACCTATGCTTTAGCCGAAGCATATACATTCTGTCATAGCTTAGGAATCAATCTTCCTAACCTCGCTGAGGTCACTAAAACCGCTGGAGACATGATCATCACGGGTCAAACTGATGACGGAGGCTGGCTCTACGGTTACCAATCTGGCGGTGGTGGCGACAACTCCGTTGGGTTCTGGCAAATTCAGGCGTTAAAAGCCTGCAAACACACCAAACTCTGGGACGATAAAAGCTTCAAGACCGTTTCGCGAAAATCTCTCGAATGGCTTGGTAAAGCTCAAGGTTCAAACGGAGCCATCGGATACCGTGGTAATTCTGAGAGAAGCCCCGGCCTGACCGCTGGCGGCGTGCTCGCATTCCAGATGTGGGGTAAATCAAATGCCAAGGAAGTACGTCAGGGAGTCAAATACATCCGAAAGAACACCAAATTCGAATGGAACGGCGACCAGGATAGTAGCTTATACTACCACTACTATAACGCACAAGCCATGATCAACCGTGGTGGTGAAGACTGGAAGTTCTACAATGACATGTTCCGTGACATATTGCTTGAAAATCAAAAGCCAGATGGCACTTGGCCTAACAGCGCCAAACACAGCGGCAATCTGCACATGAGCACCTGCCTGGCCACGTTTATGCTAGAGGTATATTATCGATTCCTCCCTGCTACTGGTCAAAAAACACGATAGTCAGATTCAGCTCTGACAAGTCTCAATCTCGATCAAGGTGCCCCTTTTTAAATAAAGGGGCATTTTTTTGTTTAAAATCAGAATTTTCACTAAGAAAATATGGAGTTGGATAGTTGTGCCATGTGATGAGAGGGACTTGTCCACCAAATTTCGATATGCGAAGCCTCGTCTGAAGTGATCGTTTGACTAAAAAGGCGGTTTTCCGCTAGCCAGAAATCACGTCGAGACTATATTTGATAAACGAAATTATTTTTGGACATAGTCACCTTTTACATTTCAATACTAAAGCCAACATTAACCAACTACCCAAATTATGAGCCTTCACGCCCAATTATCACCCGAAGCCCAAGCGCGGCTTCGTGCCCAACAACGTAATTCCACGGTCACCAGTATCATTATTTCGATACTCTCGATCCTGCTTGTAGGCATCATACTACTATACTGGTTTCTACCTGTCATTGAGAATGTGACGCCAGACATCGTCTCCTACCAAGCTGGTGCCGAAGAGAAAAACAAAGTCCAAAAACGCGAAATGACTCGTGCTGTCGAGCGAAAGCCATCGGCACCATCCTCATCGATGGCTAAAGTGATCGCAGCCAATACCACTTCGCCCACAGCTGTTCCTGTTCCTGAAGTAGATGTACCGGACCCCTCGGTTGATTTTGGAAATGGCGACGATTTTGGCGACGGCTGGGGTAGCGGTGATGGCGAAGGCGGCGGCGGCTTTGGAAACATCCCGCAAACTCTCCGCAAGCGCTGCTCCAAGGAGGATCGCATGGATAGACTTTTGAAAAATGGAGGTAACGAGCAGTGCGAAATCGCTGTCGAAAAAACGCTCCAGTGGCTTAAGAAAACGCAGAATGCCGACGGCAGCTGGTCTGGCCAATACAAGGTCGCTATGACCGGTTTGGCCGTTCTCGTCTATCTGGGTCGATGCGAAACTCCCAACTCCGAGTTATACGGTGATGCAGTCACCCGTGGTATCGTTTTCCTCATCAATGAAGCCATGAAAAACGAAGGCAAAATGGCAACAAATTTCAAAGGACATTGGAGCTATGAGCACGGCATAGCCACCTACGCCCTCGGTGAGGCCGCTACGTTCTGCCTTAAGCTGGGAATCAATATCCCCAAGCTCAAGGAAGCCACCAAAATGGCCGGCGATTGGATCCTTGAGAACCAGCATGAAGATGGGTCATGGTGCTACCACTATGAAGTTTCAGAGGGTCACCACGACAACTCCGTCGGGCTCTGGCAAATCCAAGCACTCAAAGCATGTAAACACACCGGACTCTGGGAAGAAAAAGCCTTCAAGGGTGTAATGCGCAAAGCTCTTGATTACATCGAGAGAACCCAGAACAGCAATGGAGGCATCGGCTACAAGTCACCCAATGCAGGAAGCCATGGCTTTACCCTGACCGGAGCTGGAATGCTTGGATACCAAATGTGGGGCAAAAGCAATGCAGGGCTAGTCCGCAAAGGAGCGCGCTACATCAAGAAAAACGCCAAGTTTGACTACAATACCAAAGATGCCGACCTTTACCGCCATTATTACCATGCCCAGGCAATGATCAACCGCGGTGGCGAGGACTGGGAATGGTATAATAACCTCTTCCGTGATCAGCTTCTCCAAAACCAGAATGATGATGGATCATGGAAAAACGTTGGTGGAGGCGACAAGGTAGATGCTGTGGGTGCCCTCTTCCAGGGTGAATCTGCAACAGCTAAACACTACCGGACATGTCTAGCCGCTCTGATGCTGGAAGTTTACTACCGCTTCCTTCCTGCCACGGGTGCTGGCACTCGCTAATTTTCAAAGCCAACAGATTATCAACCAAACGGCTTCGTTTTGAAAAACGGGGCCGTTTTTTTATTTCAGTCTTCACACGCTTTTCACACTTCTCACCTTGCCGTAAGCTCGATCCATCACTAACATGATAACAACTTATCTGGTTCGATAAGTGCGCTACACATGGCAGAAGAAAAAAAATGGAGGCAAATCGCCCTGCAGACAGCCCGCAAAATCAATGTGGGATGGTGGCTACAGCTGCTTGCAACTCCCCTGCTGATTACGGCACTCCTGATCGCCTGTGCTGTGCTAATCACACGCCGTGAATTCGATACTATCCCATGGCCCGGCCTACTCGCAGGATCCATCGGCGCACTCGCAATCACCGCAATCGCCTGCTGGCTCGCTGCGCGTTCGAAATTTGAATCGGAGAAACAGTCCCTCGTTCGCATCGAGGCCGCCATGCGCTTACGCAACGCTCTGACAGCAGCCGACCACGGCATCGCTCCCTGGCCTGAAGTCCCTGGCGTGATTAACGATGGAGTGGATTGGCGCTGGAAACGCCTGATCCCACCACTTGTCGGCGCACTGTTGATCGTGGTTTTTGGATTCATCATTCCCGTTTACGCAAAGTCCGACAGCAACCAGCCTGAACAAGAACCCAGCGCATGGAGTGAACTCGATACCAACCTCGACCAGCTCGATCACCAAGAAGTGGTGCAGAAGGAATATATCGATGAAATGCGCAAGAAATTGGAAGAGCTCCGCGAACAGTCCGAGGACGACTGGTTCAGCCACTCTAGCTTGGAGGCAACCGATACCCTGAAACAAAACCACCTCACTGAGCAAGAGAATCTCAAGAAAAACCTCGAGCGTGCAGAACGCAGCCTGCAGACGATGCAAAGCCAGGCAGGCAAAATGAATGCCGAACAGAAACAACGCCTTCTTAACGAGTTTGATCAAGCTGTAAAGAAAATGCAGCAGGGTGGCATGAAGCCTAACAAAGAGCTGTTGGAGCAGTTGAAGAAGATTGATCCCGAACAGCTGAACCAGTTGACACCTGAACAGATCGATCAACTCCGTGAAAACATGCGCCAACACGCGCAAGGACTCAAACCACCATGAGGCGGCGGTAATCAACCCGGCCAGGATGGCGAGGGAGAAGGAGAAAACGGTGAAGGCAACGGAGAGGGCGATGGCGAAGGTGACCAAGACGGTGATGGCTCCGGTCGCGGAGGCATCAATCGTGGCCCAGGCCACGCACCAAACCCACTAGGTAAAACCAAAGACGACACAGGAGCAGGGAAACACGAAGGTTTAAAATCAGAAGATCAATCACGCTCGCTTCCCGGCGACCTACTCGAAACCAATGACGCCAAACACGATGTCGATCAATCTAAAGTCGGACCATCCGCCGGAGGTTCCGCATCGGGCAAAGGCAAAGGCGGAGACAGAGTCTGGAAAGACTCCCTGCTCCCCAACGAGAAAAAAGCCATGAAGAAATTTTTCGAGTAAGCCCAAAGTAGGACAAGTTTGCAACTTGTCGGCAACCTAAGCCACACAACCCTTGCCTGAATACTGAATACTTCAAACTGAATACTAAAATGCAATTCGCCACCGAATCCGAAGTCAACGCCGCCAGCAAACACGTTCGCTCACTCGCCACCACCCTCAATCAAGTTCTGTTTGGTCAAGAGGAACTGATTGACCTCGTAATCACCGGCTTGCTAGCTCGCGGCCACATCCTGTTAGAAGGCCTTCCTGGTCTCGGCAAAACGGAACTTGTCAAAGGTCTATCCAAGGCACTCGGGCTCGACGCAAAACGTATCCAGTTCACTCCCGACCTCCTCCCCGGAGACATCACCGGTAACCCCGTGCTGCAGGAAAACGAGGGTCGACGCGAGTTTGTTTTCCAGCCTGGACCGCTCTTCACAAATATCTTGTTAGCGGATGAAATTAACCGAGCCTCCCCAAAAACGCAGTCCGCTATGTTAGAAGCGATGCAGGAACGGCGCGTCACCGTAATCGGTGAAACCCACGATCTACCACAGCCGTTTTTTGTCCTCGCTACGCAAAACCCAATCGAGTTGGAAGGCACCTACCCCCTGCCCGAAGCGCAACTCGACCGCTTCCTTTTCAAACTCGAAGTGAGCCGTAACAACGTCGATACGTTAGAAAAAATTGTCAACAACCGAGAGCTCGGCACCGAACCCGAGGTGACATCAATGATGGAAGCAGCCCAGCTGCAGGAGACTCTCGACATGGTTCGGCGGATCTACTTACCCGACGTAGTGGCAAACTATATCGCTCGGCTCGTTGATGCTACCCACCCCGGACAATCGTCCGCTGCTAGCGGCATCAAATATGGCTCCAGCCCACGAGCTGCTCTATCACTGGCATCCGCCGCCAAAGCACGCGCCCTGATTAACGAACGCACCCACGCCAGCTTCGAGGACGTCAAGTATGTTGCGCCTGCTGTGTTGCGCCACCGCATGATCTTAGATTACAACGCTCGCGTGGAGGGAAAAACCACCAACGATACGATCATTGCCCTACTCGATGAGGTGCCATTCCAGGCTAAAGAAACACCACGCACGATGGTGAGCCAGTAAGCCCTGTATCCTTTCCCGCCATGGCTCGAATTTTCCTGATTTTCTCCCTGCTCGTTTCCTGCCTACACGCGCAGGAAGAACTCGTACGTCAGGTCTACGATACCAAGACAAACACATGGATACAGGTCACTAGCCTGTTAGGAAAACTCCCCGCTTATGGTTACGCGCCAATACGTGTGGAAATGAATAACGCGACAAAAACAGATCGCGAGATCACGCTCAATTTCACGTCTTCAGACAATAGCTATGGCGGTAGCATGGGAGGCCAGAACGACAGCAAGATGACGTCGAGTTTTTCCTTCGTCTGTAAAAAAGGCAGCCGTGAAACAGTCGATTTCCTCGTGCCGTTGGTCACTATTTTTCAGACAGGCAGCTATGGTAGTGCCACTAGTCTGCGAATGAAGCTTTTATGCTCCGGCTATCCATCCATCAACAGCACCATGTCCACCGAGGTCAACGACAGCTGGCCATGCGCCCTGATGAGCAATACGCTCTATGTGCCCAATGCCTCGATCCTCAATGGCCATATTAGCAGCACTTTTTCATCCATGGGCGATCTTGAATTCGCCGGAGATTTCGATCCAAAATCGATGCCCACCGACTGGCGTGCCTACATCGGCCAAGACGCCATCATGCTAACAAGTGACGACTGGGGCAAACTCGATCCGGGTGCACGCACTGCCATTCTCGAATGGAATCGTTTCGGAGGAAAAATCATCATCTACAGCTCGAATGCCTCTGATGATCTAGCGACACTGCAGATTGAGCCCACCATGGGGGGTAAAAAATCTACACCTAGAAGCTTTGGTAGCGCACAGATCGTTAGCTTACCCGCCTCTAACCGCCTTGATGCCTCCGCGACGCAGCGCCTCATCAGCCCGGGCAGCAGATCATCCAGCGAAACACCTCACGCCAGCATTCTCAGAGACTATGCCGCTAGCTGGCCGCTTCACAAAAAACTCGAGGAGAAGAATTTTAATTCCGTTTTCTTTATCCTTATCCTGCTTGCCTTCGGCATACTCGTCGGCCCTGT
>JBGCEU010000099.1:0-32753 GCA_045106535.1 Akkermansiaceae bacterium
CCGCCAGATCGGGTTGTGACGACGTTCGTATTCTTCCAGCTGGTTTGGATGAACCGACAGCACAAAGGCTTTTCTGATCTTTGGCGTGCTCACGGGGTAAATGTTCTTTCTGTTTGTAGAAGCTGAATCTTACCCAAGTCACCAAAACGGATCAGGCAGTAATCCTCACGCCAATCGGACGGGTGCCAATCGCCCGAGGCCCAGCGGTGTAGTGCTTCACAGCTGTCTTTTTCTTTAGTGATTTCCCATGAGGAGAAATGACCTGGTCCTACCTCGATTAACTCGCCGTGTTCGTGGTGGTGAGGCCCTAGCAGGTTTCGCAAGGTGCTGTAGATTATGATGCGGAGTGTGTGAGCTTTGCCATCGTTCAGATGCTCTGTGAGATCTAGCTGGAACGGATGAGCAAATAAATGCCCAGCTGTCTCGCCATCGATGAGAACTTCCACCACAGGAGCCATTAGTTTTTCTAATTCCAGCAGTACGCTGCCTGATGATTGCTCGATAGCTGGAAGCACGCACTCCATGGCAATGCGCCCGGCATAGAACGGCAATCCCTGACGTGTCATGTCGCCCGCCATCACTGGCTGGGGATTAGTTAGGCTGATCTCTTCGCGTTCTAGGGTGTCTGCCTCCACGGGTGGGACATTCCATTTCTGGAAACTAGGCTGGATGGCAGCAGTTCCTGTTAGCGTGCCAGCGACGGAGAAATCTCCGATGATGTAGAGTGATTCTATTTCTGTGCCGTAGCGCGCAGTGGCAGGCTCTACGATGGTTGGGTCACCGTGTTCGAAGTCAGCATACTCGAGGGTAATGGTGTTTTTGCCTTGGGCTACCTTGCCGGTGATATCGATGGGCATCCAGCGAATGTCACGCCAGTAGGGTAGGCCTTGATACTCGATCAGTTCGCCGTTGAGATGGATGGAGCAATGCTCGGGGTGCTCGATGACTAAGTGCAGTTTTCGATCAGCTGATAGATTTTGAACATCGAAGTCATAGCTGAGAGTTAGCTCTCCATCGTATTTACGTTTGTTCAGGCTATTCTGAATTTCCAGCACGGGGACAGCACCTGCCGACCACTCACCGTCGCCTTCTTTCCATGAAGCAAAGTCGAGCGTGAGAGCGTTGTCATCCATCCTCTGAACCTCCCATTCTGGAAGCGGCGTGGTTATCACCCGGCCTTCGATATGGTCTGACTGCTTGCCCTCCGCCATGGCATCGAGCTCCCTCGGCTCCGCTGTCATGTAGATCAGTCGGCACTCGCATGGCGCGAGATCAAGCGAGACAAAAATAGTGCTTTCATCAATGCGCTCAACAGGAAGCTCGGTGACGACGCCTGTTTTTTCATCCATCTGATAGCTGTAGCTCCACTCACCGTGAATATGCAGATCGCCTGCAAACGATTCGGTGCGACTCAGGTTGACTAACAAGAGTAGCCATGAGCCGTCTTCGACCTGCCTTGGGTGAACCCAGAGGTGTGAGTGATCGCCGTGATGTACCTTTTCAAAACGTACGATGGCAGGTGCTAGGGTCTCGACCTGAGATTGGAAATCGACGTTGGTAGCATGCGGTAGTGAATCAACAAAGTCTGCTAACTCATCATTCGGTATTCCATCGATTTTACGTGGGGGGATTCCATATACAAGAATGCTGCCTCCTTTTTCGCGGTATTGCTTGAGTAAATTAAACGTCGAAGGCGCCATGGTTTCCATCGATGGGATCACGATGAGTCGGTAACTCATCTGCTCCACTTGTAACAGTGGGCCACGCTCGCTATCAACTACTGACCCGTGCTCACGCATGATGCATTCGTCACCGAGGTGGAAGGATCGCTGCGCACCTAACAAGGCATTGATGCAATGGAAAAATTGTTTTTCAATCTCACGTAATCTGACCTCTCCTGCAGGTGTCAGTGAATTCCAGTCCTGGCCTTCGTATGGGTGTGTTAGATCCTCGTCGAATCGGTCAACACGAGTCTGCCAGAGTGCTTGAGCGGATTCCTGTGGATGTAAAACGAGGGTGCTCGCGCGGCAGACTCCCTGGCTCATGGCGAGGCAGAGTCGGGCGAGGCCATCGTCCAGCAGGTGGTTGAGCTCCCACCATGGTTGCTGGTAGAAAATATTCTGAGGGTAGTCACGTTTGCGGCATCCCGACATTGTGAAGAGCGACAAATGTGGATTGAGTAAATTCACGCCCAGGCAGATCTGCTGCAGCGCGATCCACTTGCGATCTTCGAAAGATAGGCCGCCACCCGCGACGCCGTAAAGCTCGCTGAGCATACGTTTTTTGCCGAATTGGCTGACTACGCTCTGGCATTGTTTGGCGGTGATCCGTTCGTCGATCTGGCGGCCTAGGTGATCGATGCCAGGGATTTGCTGATGCCGGTAATTGGGCATGATTTTCACCCCCCAGTTCTGCTGTGCAAACACACCGTGCTCACACATGTAGTGGCCTGTTAGGTCGATGTTGTGATCGGCGCACCAGTCACCGAGCTGTTTGGAAAAATTGTTTTCAAAGAGATCGTTGATCGTCCGGTGCCAGAGGAGTCGGAACTGCTGAGAGCTATCATTATCCGTAAACAGCTTATGTAGCTCTGGCACAGGGTCAAAACCATGCATTTCCTGGAATCTCGCAAAAGCCGTTTCTGAGTGCGGAACTGCACCACTTGGGCATGCGATACGGAACATCATGCAAGGTTCGTCCGTGAATTCGGCCTGGATAAGCCCACCGTAGTGTTTGCTGTAGCGGCCGTAGTAGGACTCGTAGGCGTCATCAATGAATTTCTGCATCGCGTCTTTTGATCCCCGATCGACGGCGGCTGTGCCGTTGAACCATGGATCGCCGAGCGGCGCCACCCATTGATAAATCTGGAAACCATTCTGCGGCTCGCCAAGGGGAGTGCAATCAGCAGGCACAGGTTCGTCAATTGGACGTGCAACGAGCGCCTTGGCCCGGAATCTCTCCTCGGCAAGCGGAACCGTGCCTCCACTGTATCCGCTGGGCCATTTGTCCTCGTCGTAAAGCCATACTAAGAGACCTTCTTCTTCGCAGGCCTCAAGAGTGGCATCGACGGCTTTGAACCAATCATCGCCGAGGTATGGTGTTGTTAGGCCGATCCGACTGTGCACAAACGCGCCACCCCAGCCACCTTGTTTGATCACTCGGACTTGGCGTTTTACCTCCTCAGGCTCCATGTCCTCGTTCCAGCTCCAGAAGGGAACCAGTCGATACTCCGCCGGAGGATCGGCAAAGTCTTGCAGCCATGATTTTGACGTATTCTGAGCGCCAGTAGATACCTTTTCCATGTGAGTAGGAAGAAACTAGAGGTGAGAATGGCGATTAACGTTGGGCGAGAACATTTTTCTCATACTCCTGCACCTCACCAAGCCATGCTGGTCCTTCGGGAACGTTGTTGCGTTTACAGTATTCATCCCATACGGCACCGATTGGGAAAGTCTTTAGCTCTTCCTGCAGTCCGAGGCGTGATGTGTAGTCGCCGCTGAGCTCGGCTTCCCGTAGCATATCCGTAGGTTCTAACAGTCCTGCAAGTAGTCCGCGCTGAGTGTTACGGACGCCGATGGTCCAAGCAGCAACCCGGTTGATGGATGCGTCAAAGAAATCTAGCCCGACGTGAACACGATTCTCAATCTTGTTTGCCACAATTTCACGTGTGATGGCCTGCAGCTCATCATTGAAAGTGACCACGTGATCCGAGTCCCAGCGTACGCCGCGTGAGACGTGCAGAAGGAGTTCCGGCACATAAAGTAGGCATGATGATATTTTTTCCGAAATCATTTCCGTTGGATGGAAGTGCCCCGCATCAAGGCAGAGCGCGATTTGTTTTTCCATCGCGTAGCCCATGTAGAACTCGTGTGATCCTACTACGAAGGCTTCCGAACCGATGCCAAAGAGCTTCGATTCCACGGCATCCAGATTGTGAGGAGTGGGGGAGGTGATGATTTCATCGAGCGATGTCTTAAGCCTCTCACGTGGAGCCATCCGGTCAGCGGGTGTGTCCTTGTAGCCGTCTGGCACCCAGATGTTAGTCACCGCCTTGTTTCCGAGCTGATGACCCATTTCGTTAGCGATTTTTCGCGAAGCAATACAGTGATCGATCCAAAACTGACGGATGCCATCGTCTGCGGAAGAGAGGGTAAAGCCCGCATCAGCATTCGGGTGCGAGAAGCATGAGGGGTTAAAATCGAGACCGAGGTTTTGTGACTTGCACCAGTCGATCCAGCCTTGGAAATGTTTCGTTTCGATTTGATCGCGCTCTACCTTGGTGTCGGACTCAAGATAAATCGCATGCAGGTTCAGGCGATGGTTTCCCGGTATGAGCGTCAGCGCTTTTTCCAGATCCATGCGTAGCTCATCTGCTGTGCGTGCGCGCCCAGGGTGGTTGCCTGTCACAGCCAAGCCTGAACCGAGGCTACCGTCAGGATTTTCAAATCCTCCGACGTCATCTCCCTGCCAGCAATGAATAGAAATGGGGATATTCTTGAGGCGATCCATGGCTACCTCGGTATCGACGCCGAGGCTCGCATACTTTTCTTTTGCCTGATTATACATGTTTGGTTTCTTAGATACTATGTTTCGAAATATTCTGGCATATTGATACGGTCGCCAGATAATTCGCAGACTGTGTTAGTGAGTGCCGCCCCGTCAAGCCGATAAGAAACGTTTCATTTCTTTTTTTTACTTTTTATTTCCGAATGTCTGTGAACATGTTGCATTGATGGCAGCAAAAAAAGCACGTCTCAAGGATGTAGCAGAGAAGGCAGGGGTAGCAGTAAATACCGCATCTACCATACTGAACCGTAAACCAAACTCTTGGGCATCAAAGGAGACCGAGGAGCGTGTCTTCGAGGCTGCTCGCGAGTTAAAATATAGGCCAAACCGCGCGGCTAAGAGCCTGCAAGCCGGTAAGTTTAATTCTGTGGGGCTTTTGGTTGCCGATATTAACAACCCTTATTTTACTCATTTCTCCGAGATGATGGCAATTGATCTGGAGAAACGCGGATACAATCTCGTCATCGAAAGTTGGCGAATGGACAGGGAGCGCGAGGTAAAACAGCTACAGGATTTGGTTGATCGTACCGTTGATGGTGTTGTGGCATTTATCAGTGATGTTGAGCAGCATCGTGAGTTTCTCGAATTTCAGGCAAACGTTGGGTATCCTATTGTGCTGATGGCCATGCCTGGCGGCAAAGATCTGCCTGTAGATGCTGTGATGCCCGATTTTGAGACAGGCCTGGAACAAGCTGCTGATGTGCTGCTAAAACAGGGACATAAGAAATTTGTGTTCCTAGCTGCTCGTTCAAAAGGGCAACGCGTAGGTGGAAGACCTGCTATTTTTGATCGTATTTTTTCTGAATTAAATGGTGTCAGTGCTGAAGTTGTCGATTGTGGAGCGGCTGTGCAAGATGCCCTTGAAGTCGCCCGAGAGCTGTTGTCTTCAGATGACCGTCCGACTGCCGTGATTGCGCTGAATGATTACACCGCGATCGGAGTCATGCGCGCAGCGAAGGAAAACGGCTTGAACGTTCCAGAGGATTTATCTGTAGTAGGTATCGATGGGGTACCGCTCGCGGCGCAGCTTCCCGTATCACTGTCTACCATTGAGCAACCTCACGAGGACATGGTGCGAGAATCAGTAAGATTCCTTTGTGAGCGTATTGAGGGTGAAGCAGATAGCGAGGTTCGTTATGCCATGTTCCCGACTCGTTTTGTCCAGCGTGAGTCCTCATCTCAAAGTCCTGCGTAACAGGATTTTATTTTAGGTTGTATCATTATCGTAGGCGATCATAGTCGCCCTAAAGAAACCCTTCTTATTGGTTGAGGTTTTTTCTGATTTCATTACAAAATCCAAGCCATGCTAGTTAATTGTTCCCATTGCCAAGCCAGTCTTGATGTTGCCCCAGAGCACTACGGCCAAATCGTCAGCTGCCCCGCATGTAACGGCAAACTCCAGATTGCCGCGACTGATGAGTCTGCTCCAAAGTCAACCAGTTCCAGCAAACCACGCCGGGAAGGTTGGGCAGAAAAAGACCACGCAAACGCCGACTTTCTTAAATCCTTTCTCTTTGCGTTGCTGGCCACTCTGGTCTTCCTGCTGTGTATGGTGCCGTTTCAACAGACGCGTGTCGGGGCGGTTTTTCTGGAGCGAGGCTGGGTCAACTACGCGGAGACTTTTTTGTTTTTCTGGGGGCTTTCTATCTTGGTTCTTAAGCACCTTAAGAACAAGCATCAGGAAAAAGCCGCATTGATGCACTTGTTTCCAGAAAGTCTGGGGGAGGAAGTAAACTCTCAAACGGTTGGCGGATTCATTGATAACATCTACAAACTACCGGCAAAGCTTCGCGATAGTATCATCGTTAACCGAATCCGGAAATCTCTGGAGCTCTTTGAAACCCGAAACAGTAACAATGAGGTCAGTGTTTTCCTTGCTACCCAATCTGATCTCGATGCGAACCGATCTACCGGCTCCTACACCTTGGTTAAAGTCTTCCTGTGGGCGATTCCAATTCTGGGATTCATAGGCACAGTGATGGGTCTGTCAGAGGCCGTGGGTTCTCTGGGAGGGGATAACAGCGATCCTGAAGCACTTAAAGAATCGATCAATAATCTAACAGGGGGTTTGGGTATCGCTTTCGACACCACTTTGTTAGGGCTGATTCTATCAATATTGCTCAGTTTTCCACTAGCAGCGGTGCAGAAAAAAGAAGATGAGACACTCACATTCATCGATACGTTTTGCACTGAAAAACTGCTACCAAAACTGAATGACAGTAAGAATTCGTCCGATGATATTCTGTTGAAAAATGCCGATAGCCTTCCGGAACTTGTGGGTTCGCTTTCGCGAGCGCATGAGACCTTTTTAGACAACCTCAACGCGTCTACCCGGCAGCTCAAGGATACCTCAGATGCTGTGAATACGAGCATCAAGGACATGGAAGTATCTTTTACAAAGGCAGTTGAAAAACTCTCTGAGACCACTAGCAAGATCTATCTTCGCTCTGATAATGAACTTGATGAGAGCTTCAAGAAAATCGCAACGGGCATCGATCTTATGAACGTATCCCTAGCCAAGCTAGGTGAGAAAAAAATACCTAACAAGAAAAAGGGATTCTTTGGTGGTTCTTAACTCATAATTATCATGGCACGTCGCAGGGCAGTATCAGATGAGAAGGTATCTTTATTACCTTTCATGAGTATCCTTGCCTGTTTGATTGGCATTTTGACCCTGCTGATCTCGGTATCAATGGTGATCAACCAGCGCGAGCGAGATGGATACACCGAAGAAGAACTCGAAAGGGCAAAGCAAAATAATCAACTGATTCGCACGGACAAAAAAGTGCGACAGGAAATTGCAAAACTTCAACAGCGTTTGAAGAAAGAGAAAAAAACGGTGGCCGAACTCCAGCAGCTTGAGAATAAGAAAGCGGCACTAACTCTTAAGCTGAAAGATCTCGTAGATCCAAAAGGAAAGACAGATGCTCAGCTACAAAAAATCGTCGAGAACCTCAAAATCGAAGCAAAGCAGCTAAAAACTGAGCAGCCCAAACTAGACAAACGAATCAAGGATCTGCTGGCAGAGTTGAAAAAGAGGAAAATCAAGCCGAAGGAAAATAATTCGGTGGTGATTCGGCCTCCTGGTGTAGGCAGGGATGTACCGCGTAACCTCTTTTTTGTTGAGTGTAATTCCACGGGAATCGTCATTCGTGATCGAGGTGAGCAAAAAACGATTATCGCCACAGCGGCTATCCCTACGAACCCGAAATTTGCCCAGTTCTGTAACAAGGTTAAAGGCACGCGTGACTCTATGGTTCTGTTTCTGGTTAGGCGGTCAGGAAACAGCTCGTATCTCTGGGCGGCGGGTCTCGCTGAAACAAAATTCGAGGTAAAGACATCCAAGCTGCCAGTGCCGAAGGACGGAGAAATTGATCTCACTTTGTTTACCAGATAAGCGGTCACACGTTATGCCAAGAAGGAACAGAAATGCCGGCGATGAAGGAACCAGTTTGGATTCCCTCATGGACGCACTGACCAATGTAGTGGCGGTGTTAATCCTCGTGCTAGTGCTTGTTCGCGTCGATGTGACACAGAAGGTGGCCGATTTTCTAGATAATCTAAAACCAGCGACACCTGAGGAACTAGCCCAGAATCAGCAAGTGCTTCAGAAATCTGAAAATAAAAAAGTAGAGCTCATCAAATTACTCGAAAATGAAGCGCCTGATCCTGCGGAAATCGAGAAGGCCAAAACTGATCTCGCGATTTTGGAAAAAGACGCCAAGACTCGCGACGATCTGTTAGTAGAATTAGAGGAGCTCAAAAAGCTCGAAAAGAAAGCCCGAGAGCAGCGTGATGCCGAGCAAGAAAAGACTGAGGCGATGCAAAAACGAATAGCAGAACTTGAGTCTCAGCTCGACCAAACACCCATGCCGGAAGCGCCTCCAGCTACGGTGGTGAATATTCCTAACAGTCGTGATATTCCAAGGAACGCGCAGAAATATTATGCCTACGTGCATGAAGACCGTGTGCATTTTATTGATCCCTTCACACCTGAAGAGCAGTTCGTGGATGTCGCAAAGAAAAACCGCCGCGAATGGATGCTCAAAAGAGTTAAAAGAAAAGGCGCGGACAAGTATATCTACGATCAACGCAAGATTGTTCAGTATTTTAAAGAAAAACCGCTTCTTAACAAAAGGGGGCAGAAGATTGTCGTGCCGGGGCATCCCACTGGACACTCGCTGTATATCGATATTAAGCCCGATCTTGCGAAAGGGGGAACTCATCTTGACCAGCTAGGCGAAAATCGCAGCTTGTTTGCCGATATTATGCGTAAGGTGTCGAGTAACCGCCGCTCAATCATTATGTTCAGGGTGCATCCTAATGCATTTCATACTTACCTTGAGGCTCGTAAGGTGGCAGATCGCTACAAAGTTCCAGCAGGTTGGGAGGTAACCTCCCGAGGGTTTCATCGGTTTCATGTTCATGATGTCAGCGTAAACCGCTTGAAAGAGCCACCGCCGCCTAAAAAACCAGATGGGCCAAAGCCTCCCAAAATCGATCCGAAGCTCGATTAGTGCGTTTTCCGCAGCGATCTATGGTGCGATGACTTCCTGAAACCTGAGCAGCTGCTCTTGCCACAAAGCCATGTTTTTGGGCTGGTATGTCTGCATCGCATTACTGCGCTCAATGAGAGCTCGGCCTGAAGCGGTGTCCATTAAGGCACCTGTGGCAACCATCTGGGTAATCAGATTTCCGCACGATGTTGCTTCGATCGGACCTGCAACAATCACTTGTCCAATCGCGTCGCTCGCGTTCTGGGTAAGCAGTTCGTTCTGAATGCCGCCTCCACCCATGTAGACTTTGCCTAGTTTTTCCCCTAAGACATCACCTAACGAATCGTAAACAACACGGTATTTCATCGCGATGCTCTCGCTGACGATACGCAGGATTGTGCCTTTGTTTGTGGGCACGCTCTGTCCTGTTTTTTCACAGTAATCCACGATTTTGTTAGGCATGTCTCCAGGAGATGAGAACACAGGATCATCGGGATCGACGAATGCCGTGAATGCCTCGGCCGCCAGCGCTAGTTCTGCGAGCTCAGCGTAGCTCAATTGTGTGCCTTCCTCCGTCCATTGCCTGCGGCACTCTTGGATCATCCATAGTCCGGAAATGTTTTTAAGAAAACGTACCGAGTCCTCAACGCCCACCTCATTAGCAAACCCCGCAGCACGGGCTGCCTCAGTCATGATGGGACGCGGTGATTCTATCCCCATGATCGACCATGTGCCGGAGCTGATCCAGACATCGCGACCATCATCAGATCCAGTAACAGAACCGATAGGAATTCCAGCAACTGCGGATGCCGTGTCGTGTGATGGTGCAGCTACCACGGAAATCTCTCCAGCGCCTAACTTGCGTGTGAGTTCAGGTCTCAGCTTGCCAATAGTTTGCCCCGGCTTGATAATACGACAGAAAATATCACGAGGAATCCCAAGAGCATCGATGATATTCCATGCCCAATCCATTTTTTCAGGATTAAATAATTGGCTGGTAGATGCGACCGTCTGTTCGTTCCCTTTTTCACCAGTTAGAAAATACGCAAGTAGGTCTGGGATGAATAATAAACTATCCGCCTCGGTAAGTGCTGATGAACCATTTTTCACCTGAGCGAGTAACTGGCCGCTGGTGTTGTAGAATGCTGGCATGATGCCAGTGGAGGCATAGATTTTGTCCTGCCCGATCAGCTTGTCGGCCTCCGTGTCCATTCCTTCAGATCGAGGATCTCTGTACTGGTGCGGAATTCCGAGCAGATTTCCATTCGAGCTAATGAGTCCGTAGTCACATCCCCAGGTATCGATACCGATTGCCACTACATCATTGCCGAACTTTTCAATCCCGATGCGTAGTCCTTCAAGAATGTTCTCATAGATGCCGATGATATTCCAAAAATAGCCACCGGGCAGTTCACAGCCGCGGTTTTCGAATCGGTGCAGCTCCTCTAGTTTAAGTGTGCTCTGATCATCCACTTGACCACTTTCAGAAACATTGACAACACCTGCGATGACACGACCCGATCCCGCACCAAGGTCGATGGCTAAATAAACTTGATTCATCTTGTTAAGTAAATTGGGGGACGGTTATGTCACACAGGTCTCAATTCCCGCATCTTTGAACTGATGCATCATTTCAGGTTTTGCTTTTTTGTCTGTTATAAATACATCGATGTCACGAGGTGCGACAAAAAAATAATCCGCTTTGATACCGATCTTTGTGTGATCGAGCAGAGCACAGTTCCACTTTGAATAACTCAGAATGTGCTGCTTCATGCGGGCGCGATCCTCTGAGGGTTCACTGGCGCCTTGATCCGGATCAATTCCCTTCGCAGAAAAAAAGAACCTGTCGATACGCAGACGAGAAATCATCAGCTCCGTCAAAATCCCTTGAAATGACATGCTCACTTTGTCGAGTGTGCCACCGAGTTGGATAAGTTGATGGTTCTCATGAGTCGCGATTTTCTGAGCTACGAGCAATGAAGATGTCACCACCTTAAGCGGCATATCATGTGGTAGAAAATTAGCCATGGCGAGCGCGGTTGAGCTCTCATCGAGCATAATCGTTTCATTCGGATTTAGGAAATCGGCGGCTTTCCTCGCGATGGAATTTTTTTCCTTAATATTACGCTGCTCGCGCATGTGGTGATCAAGATCAGTGTTGCGCTCGTCCTGACTGATGGCACCTCCATGAGTTCTTACCAAGAGCCCTTGCTTGGCAAGCTTGTCGAGATCACGGCGAATGGTCTCTTCGGTGCATCCTAAAACGGGGGAGAGTTCGTTCGTGCGTACGTTCCCAGTGACCTTGATCAGGTTGAGTATCTCGTTATGACGTTGCGCCGCTAGCATGGTGAATATTGTGAAACGATGGCTCGCTTCTTGTTTATCTTTGTATTTGTGTGTTTTTGCTTGTTTGTTGGTTTTACGGTGCTATTTGTCCCCCGTCAACTCAGAAAACAACACTTTCAAACAAAAAAACCAAAAAAACCAATGGCCAATCCAGACGACTACCAACACGTAAACTACGCATGGGATGATGCTCACGCGTCCACACTCTCACCTGCGGAACGACTCGTTTATCGCTCTAATCTGCTAGGGTCTGATCAACGCATCACCAACACCGGTGGTGGGAACACTTCATCCAAATCTGTAGAGACCGACCCGCTTAGGGGCGAAGGGGTCGATGTCATGTGGGTGAAGGGCAGCGGTGGTGATCTGCGCACATCCACGATGGAGAACTTTTCATCACTTTACATGGATAAGCTGTTAGCCTTGGAAAACATCTACGACGCAGCGGAAGAAAAAGGGCTGAAAACTCAAATCGAGGACGACATGGTAGACATGTATCGTCACTGCACTTTCAATCTCAACCCCCGTGCTTCATCCATCGATACTCCACTTCACGGATACATCCCGGTCAAGCACGTCGATCACATGCACCCGAACGCTGCGATCGCTGTAGCGGCATGTAAAGACCGTGTGGAGATGACCCAGAAGATCTACGGAGATGAAATCGGCTACACTGCCTGGCAGCGTCCCGGTTTTGATCTCGGACTCGTCATGCGTGATGCCCTCAAAGCAGACCCTAACATCAAAGGGCTGATCATGGGACAGCACGGGATTATTAACTGGGCGGATGACGACAAGGAGTGCTATGATCTAACACTCGACTTGATAGAAAAAGCAGCCCGCTACATTGAAGAGAACGACAAAGGGGAGGACACTTTTGGAGGTGCTAAATATCAGTCGCTCTCGGATGATGAGCGCCGAACCACTTTGGCCAAAATCCTACCATGGCTACGTGGACAGGTCAGCCAGCAGAAGAAATTTATCGGAACTATTCAGACCGATGAAACGATCCAGCGCTTCGTGAATTCGAATGATGCTGCCCGACTCGCCGAGCTTGGCACATCATGCCCTGACCACTTCTTGCGCACGAAGATCAAACCGCTCTTCGTCGATTGGGATCCACAGAACGAGGATGTTTCTACACTCAAAGAGAAATTGAGTGCAGCCCTTGATAAATACAGAGCCGATTACGCGGACTATTACAATACCTGCAAGCGCCCGAGCAGCCCCGCCATGCGTGACCCTAACCCCACCGTGATCTTGATTCCTGGAATCGGAATGGTCGCCTACGGTAAAAACAAGTCGGAGTCTCGCGTGACCGCTGAGTTTTACAATTGTGCGGTAGAGGTCATGCGTGGAGCCGAAGCAATCTCAGAATACGTTGCCCTGCCTCAGCAGGAGTCATTCGACATCGAGTACTGGGCACTTGAGGAAGCCAAACTCCAACGCATGCCGGCGGAAAAGGAATTCGCGCGCAATGTCGTGGTCGTCATCGGTGGAGGTGCTGGCATTGGCCGAGCTGTATGCCATCGCGTTGCAAAAGAAGGCGCGCACGTTGTTGCCGTTGACCTTAGTCTTGAATCAGCCGAGGAAACTGCAAAAGAACTCACCGATATTTACGGCGTAGGTATTGGCGTCGCGGGCAGTGGTATTTCTAACTGCGGGCCAGCACTCGCACTGCAGTGTGACATTACTGACCGCGATTCCATTCGCACCATGTTTGAGGATGTTTGCCTTGCCTATGGTGGTATTGATAACGTGATCGTTACTGCTGGACTGTTCGCAGCTCCGGATAAGGATGGTAATTTCAACGATAAAATGTGGGATCTTTCCTATGCGATCAATGTCATTGGTCAGGCCAAGGTGGCTGAAGAATCCAACAAGATTTTCATGGAACAGGGGACACGTGGCTCGGTTGTTCTCACCACTTCAGTGAATGCTGTCGTCGCCAAAAAAGGAAGTGTCGCTTACGATACATCCAAGGCTGCTGCGAATCACCTGATCCGTGAGATGGCGGTTGAAATGGCACCTCTCGTTCGCGTTAACGGACTTGCCCCGGCAACAGTTGTCAAAGGTTCCAACATGTTCCCGAAGGATCGTGTCATGGCATCACTTCAGAAATATGGCATTGAGTTCTCCGAGGAAGAGCATGCCGATGCTCTGCGAGATAAGCTCTCTAAGTTCTACGCCAGCCGCACACTTACGAATGACCCGATCACGCCTGAGGATCAGGCCGAAGCGGCTTATCTGATGCTGAGTGACCGGCTTAGCAAATCAACTGGACAAGTCATCAGTGTAGACGGAGGTTTGCACGAAGCATTCCTTCGCTAGAAAGCCATGAAGATGCACCGTTATTTCCTCAGCTTGATTGCGGCGTTGCTGTGTCTGCCTGCGCTATCAGCGCAGACGGTAGCTATTACTCTCGATGAGGATTTTAACGGCTCGTATAAGGCTCTCGCCACAGTTACAAATGACACAAACACCGCCATCAACGGTTGGTTAGTGCGACTTCATCTGAGCGGCACGGTAAGCAGTCACTGGCGGTCAGTGATCGATACCGACGAGAGCAACGTGGCCACTTTCCAGTATGCCTTTGCCAATGAAACCTACAATGGTGGACTGGCTCCCGGGGAATCCACGACATTCGGATTTATCGTGAATCCGGATAACGGTCATGGGCCACCCGCCTCAGGTATCGTGGTTCCTAACTGGGGTGGTAACACCGGCGGCGGTGGCGGTGGTGATGATGGTGGAGGAGGCAGTGACGATGAAGATGATCCACCAGAGCTAACAGCTCTTGGGAAAACACAGACTGGCGATTTCAATTACGCCGAAGTGCTTCAAAAATCCCTGTGGTTTTACGATGCTCAACGCTCCGGCGACCTGCCTGGCCTGTTTCGCGTTTCTTGGCGTGGAGATTCGGCATTATCAGACGGTGCAGATGTGGCACTCGATCTCACGGGAGGTTTCTATGATGCCGGCGATCACGTGAAGTTTGGGCTCCCGATGGCTTACTCGCTGACGATGCTCTCTTGGGGTGGAATAGAATACCCCAGCGCTTACAGGGAAACGGGCCAGTGGTCCAAGCTGTTGGAGACGATTCGTTGGGGGACAGACTACCTGATGAAATGTCACCAGCGTGATGCCCAAGGTCACACGGTGGCATTCTATGGTCAGGTAGGTAATGGAAACACAGATCATGCATGGTGGGGGGCAGCCGAGAATATGACGATGAACCGACCTGCTTACAAGATTGATGCTGAAAATCCCGGTAGCGACTTAACAGCAGAAACAGCGGCCGCCCTTGCAGCAGCCTCCATCCTGTTTCGTGATACGGATCCAGATTACGCTAGCCAATTGTTAGGTCATGCTGAAGCACTCTATGCTTTTGCTGACACTCATCGAGGTAAATACAGCGACTCTATCACGAACGCGGTGGCATTCTATAATTCTTGGACAGGTTATCAGGATGAGCTGACTTGGGGCGCTATTTGGCTTTATCGTGCGACAGGGCTAGCAAGCTGGCTAAGCAAAGCAAAAAGCGAGTATGCACTCCTGCCGGGAAATGGGGCAGGTGGGCGAGACTACACGTGGACACTTTCCTGGGATAACAAGGCATACGGCTGCTATGTGCTGATGGCGCTGCTTGATGGCGCTGTAGAATACCGGGATGACTGTGAACGTTGGCTTGATTTTTGGACAACAGGATACAACGGGCAGCAAGTCAGCTACACGCCGGGAGGCTTAGCTTGGCTCAATGAATGGGGGAGTCTCCGTTATGCTGCTAACACGGTATTCTGTGCCGCTGTCTATGCTGATCACGTCAATGATCCAGACTCACGCTACAGTGATTTTGCGATGAATCAGATTAACTACATGTTAGGGGCGAACCCATCCGGCCGGAGCTACGTCTGCGGCTTTGGAAACAACCCACCAGTGAACCCCCATCACCGTGGCGCACATGGATCCACAACAAATAACATCAACACCCCCGCGGAAAACACACACGTTCTCTACGGTGCTCTGGTCGGCGGCCCAGGAAATGACGATGGCTACACTGATGACCGTTCTGATTTTCAAGCCAACGAGGTGGCGCTGGATTACAATGCCGCATTTACAGGTGCGGTTGCCCGACTCTATCAGAAGAGTGGCGGCTATGCGCTGAACCAAGTAGATAATGTCGCGCCCACGGGTGAGCTACTCCACGCGAGCATCGATGATTTTCAGACTGGTTCTTACGATGATTCAGCTTGGAAATCCAAATGGAATGGCACGAAATGGGCAAACGGGCCGGACGAAGGGCGATTGGAAGTAGACGACAAGATCGCCTACGGAGGCACTGGGAATGCGATTAAGCTGCTCTATCCCCAGGGCGGTAAGCAGTCGGCTAACAGCGGCGCGCAGTGGTTTGTTGACCTAAACGGACCGCATGAAGAACTCTATATGAGCTATTGGGTTAGATTCGATAAGGACTTTGATTTTGTGCTCGGTGGAAAATTACCGGGTCTCGGAGGCTCGGTATCCTTTGATGATCGCACGCATGAGTGGTCGGCACGCTTAATGTGGCGAGAAGATGGAAAGGCGGAATTTTACATCCACGTGCCTGAGGAAAATGACTTCGATCCAGGAGACCGGTTTTGGTGGAACACCGATGGGTTTCAAGCTCAGTTTATTCCTGGGAAGTGGCATCATATCGAATTGCGTATCGCGATGAACACACCTGGTGAGTCCAATGGAATAGCCGAGGGTTGGTTTGATGGAGTCAAGGCGGCTACCTATACTGACTTCTATTTCCGTGATGCCCCAACAGCTAATGCTAAGATCAACTGGGTGTTTTTTAGTACATTTTTTGGGGGCAGTAGCAGCAGCATTTGGGAGGCAAAAAAAGACGAGCACGCTTGGTTCGATGAACTCAGGGTATCGAGTTCTCGCATCGGATACCCCAGGCTACCGGAGGATATTGATTCAGACAACATCCCTAACGGGTGGGAGGCCAAGCACTTCGGTGACATGACCGCTGCTGTAGCCTCGAATGATAGCGATGGCGATGGCCGCAGTAACTATGAGGAATATGTTGAGGGCACGGATCCGAACGATATCAACGACTGCTGTTCTCCGGATTTTGTTTATTCCCCGACTGAGGGTTACAGCGCCAGCCTGCTAGGGCAATCAGGACGGACGTATCGTCTGATGCGAAAGCTCGACCTTAGTGATCCTGATTGGACAGAGGTGGCATCACAGCGCGCGCTAACACCAGGTCAGATGATCAAGCTGGCTGATGAGAATTCGGCTGATCGGGCTTTTTACGTCATTAAAACAGATTTGTTCTAGGATTGCGTTACCGTCTCGGCATGGCAGTATTTTTCTCATGTTCAGAAAAATCATCTTGGCTATATCCGCTGTCCTAGCGGCACTCGGTTCAGTAAACGCACAGAAGAAAGAAGGGGATCGCGCAGCGAAAATTACCGAAGCACTCAGTGGTATCGCAGCTGCTGAAACAAAGCAGAAGCGTAAGCTGCTCGTCTTTTCCCTAACCCGAGGATTTAAACACGCATCTATAAGCACAGGCAAAATTGCCTTCAAACTCATGGGCAAAAAAACGGGGGCATTTGAAGCTGTGATCAGTGATGACTTGGCAAACTTTGAGCCTGAAAAAATCAAGCAGTTCGACGCCATTTGTTTTCTTAATACTACCATGGAGGTGTTCAGTCCGCCGAAGGGAGTGATGAAAAAGATGAGTGATGCCGAGAAAAAAGCAGCGCAAGAAAAGGAAGATCGACTTAAGAAGAGTCTGATGGGGCATATCAAAAGTGGTAAGGGTTTTGTAGGGATTCATGCGGCGACCGATACATTTTACAAGTGGAAAGAATACGGGGACATGATTGGAGGATACTTCAATGGTCACCCATGGAATGCCGGAACTCAAGTCAGTATCAAGGTCGAGGATGGGCAAGAAAAGCATGCATGCTGTGCGCACCTTGAGGGCAAAAATCTCAATTTTAAGGAGGAGATTTATCAGTTCAAGGCTCCCTACGATCCCAAGAAGCTGCACATACTGCTACGACTCGATCCCGAGCAAACCGACATCAGCAAAGGTAAACGTGCGGATAAGGACTACGGAGTCAGCTGGGTTAAACATCACGGTAAAGGGCGGATTTTCTACAGCTCGCTTGGGCACAATCACCACATCTATATGAATGCCAAAGTTCTTGAGCACTGGCTGAGAGGAGTCCAGTGGGCGCTTGGAGATACTGAAGTTGAGGTCAATATCGGTAAATAATCTTCCGTTATGCAGTCGGTGATTAGTCGGGTCAGTAATCTGTTCTGGCTCTGGACGATCCTTGGCACTGCCTGGGCTTGGGTTTTCCCCGGTCACTTTACTTGGTTTATCACCGATAAGGTTCCCGGAACGGATATCAAACTGATCAACCTTGGTTTGGGGGTTATCATGCTAGGCATGGGGCTGACTCTGAGTGTGGATGATTTTAAAGCGGTGTTACGTAGACCTTGGGTGGTGGGTTTGGGCGTGGCCGCGCAATTTGTTATCATGCCTTTGTTAGGTTGGTCAGTGGCAACTCTTTTCGATCTGCCGCCGATGCTAAAGCTCGGTTTGATTCTGGTAAGCTGCTGCCCTGGCGGTACCGCATCGAATGTTATTTGCTACCTCGCCCGAGCCAATGTTGCGCTCAGTGTGCTGATGACGCTGTGCTCCACGCTGGCGGCTATTGTGATGACGCCAATACTCACCAAAATGTATGCCAGTGCTATACTTGACGTCGATGCATGGGCGATGTTTCGCAGCATGGTGACGATAGTATTACTGCCTGTTATAGGTGGTGTGATTCTGAACCAAGTGTTCGGGAAAAAGCTGCATGGGATCAAAAAAATATCACCCGTGGTTTCTATTCTGGTCATTGTGTTGATCGTCGGGGGAGTTGTGGGCGCGACCAAGGCAAACATCATCGCCCATGCCGGTGGTCTGCTCGTTGCCATTTTTATTCTGCACGCTCTTGGGTTTTTGTTAGGCTATGGTGCTGGCTGGTTGACAAAGCTTGCAGAAGGTGACCGGAGAACATTATCGATCGAAGTTGGTATGCAGAACTCGGGACTTGGTAGTGCGTTGGCAAAGCAGCACTTTTCCCTGCTTGCCGCGACGCCATGCGCCATTTCAGCACTTTATCACTGTCTTATTGGTAGCTTTCTCGCTGCAATTTGGAGGATGAAGCAAACAAATGAAGATTCTGAGAGTTTTACACAAACTTAACAAGAAATGCCTCTCGCAACATCATAGCTTCACACTTGGGTGTTTTACTTCGACCGTAAACCAACCCGAAAAACAATGAAACCAATACTGAAATCCACATTAGTTATTCTTCTTCCAAGCGTTATGCTCTTGGGAGTTTCTTACGCCCAAGGTCCCCGTGGTGGGGGAGGAGGGCGTCCACCCCACGGCCCACCACATGGGCCACCTCCAGGTGGAGGTGCCATTCCAGGCGGCGGTGAGGAAAAGCCACTTCCACCTATCATGGATGCTCTCGACAAGGATCTGGACGGAACTATTTCCGAAGATGAACTGGAAGCTGCGGCGGAGTCAATCAAGACACTGGATAAGAACAAAGACGGTAAGCTCACCAAAGATGAGCTGAAACCTGAGCGTCCGGCAGGTGCTCCTGCGGATGAAGATGAGGAAAAGAAATCACGTCGTAAACCTCATGTTCCACCTGTCATTAAGGCGCTTGATGCCGATGCAAATGGTGAAATATCTGGCGAGGAAATCGATAACGCTACTGAGGCACTGGCAGCGCTCGACCATAATGAGGACGGTAAGTTATCCAAGATGGAGACTCGCCCGAATCGCCGATTCAAGCGTAAGAAGGACAGGGACTAAGGAAGTTTTCCATTTAGTTGTTCCATGGGTAAGTGGTGAATATGCCACTTACCCGTTTTTTACCCACGACGAGAGCGCACAGCTTTGGCGAATTCTTCGAGTATGTTCTCTGTGGTCGGCCAGCTGACGCACTGGTCGGTGACTGATTGGCCATAAGTCATGTCAGCTAGGTTAGCTTGGAGCTTTTGTGCGCCTTCAATGAGATTACTTTCTACCATAACCGAAGTGATGGCTCGGTTGCCTGCCGAGATTTGATCACAGAGATCTTGAGCCACCTTTGGCTGATTTTTGTAGTCCTTCAGTGAGTTGCCGTGGGAACAATCAACCATGATCGAAGCGGGTAAGCCTGCGTTTTCTAACTGGGATGTCACATCAGAAATATCATCGGTGCCATAGTTGGGCCCTTTGGATGATCCGCGCAAGATGACGTGGCAGGCGTCATTCCCGTTGGTTTGAACGATTGCTGACACACCTTGTTTAGTGACCGAGAGGAAATGATGCTTGCCGGCGGACGCTTGGATGGCATCGAGCGCGATTTGAAGTGAGCCTCCTGTTCCGTTTTTGAAACCGACGGGCATTGATAAACCGGATGCAAGCTCGCGGTGGATCTGGCTCTCTGTGGTGCGGGCGCCAATGGCTCCCCAGGTAATGAGGTCCGCGTAGTATTGTGGAGAAATAGTATCGAGGAACTCGGTGCCGGCTGGAACACCCATTTCTGCTAGCTCTAGCAGAAGTTCACGGGCAATCCGCAGACCACGGTTGATGTCGAATGAACCATCGAGATGTGGGTCATTGATTAAGCCTTTCCAGCCGACTGTAGTACGTGGTTTTTCAAAATAAACACGCATGACGACTTGCAGGTCATCCTCGTAGCGTGCGGATAGCTCCTTGAGCCTACTGGCATACTCAAGCGCGGCACTTGTGTCGTGGATCGAGCAAGGGCCAACAACAACGAGTAGTCGATCGTCTTGCAACTTGAGGATTTTTTCGCTTTGCTTTCTGGCGGTAGAAACCACTTCCGAGGCACGATCGGTGATCGGCAAGTAATAGGAAAGTACAGCGGGGGAGATAAGCGGTTTGATCTCGCCGATACGGAGGTCGTCTGTCTGGAAGTCAGTCACGTGGTGTTTTTAAGTTCTAATTTTTAAAATCCAAACTCCAAATGCACAAATGATAGGTGTGCCGCGCTGTTATTTTGTGCTCCACATCCGGGTTTTTCCCTGCTGGTTCGCTTGCCAGAATTTTTCATTTTCAATATCCATGCAGGTTAGCCAGCCGGAGCCGCAGGCGAATGTATCAATGCATACAGCATGATCCAGTATCAGCGGATCACCGGAGCGCTGTGAAGTATGACCGCATACAAGTGTTTTGCCTGAGACATGAGGTTCGGTTTCAAAGATCCGTTTCCATAGGAGGACTTCCTCAGGTTGCTCATCTAGTGGTAGTTCAGGTTCTAATCCGGCATGTGCCATGATGTGATTCTCCGTCTCATGATAGAGTGGGCAGCTGGCCATAAATTCCCAGTAAGCATCATCGATGTAATCTAGGTTTGCGGCTCTGAAGGAATCGAGCGTCGCCTCGCCGCCATTGACCAGCCAGAAATATCTTTCTTGCTCGGAGTCGCGCGCATTCTCCATCATTGACTCGTGATTTCCCTTGAGGGTGACAAGATTTGCTGGGCCGCTATAGTTTGTTAGGAAATCGATGACGCCTTTTGAGGCAGGGCCACGGTCAATGTAATCACCAAGAGTGACAACCGTGTCTTGCTTGGTAGGCGACACAAAATCCACAAGCGTCTCAAGAGCCTTGAGGCAGCCGTGAACATCACCAATGACAAGCGTTCGCATGACTGTTTTTTATGTGGAAATAGCCAAATCTGCGAGACTAATGTCTGGTGTTTTCAGGAAAGATGACGCCACATTTTGTCGAATTCTTTTTGGAATTGCTGCACGAGTCGACTGTTATTGGTGACGAGGATATTTTCGTTGTTTTCTGTGCTGGCAGATCGAGTCCAGTTGTAGCTTCCAGTGAGTAAAAGATCGCCATCCGCGATGGCGAATTTGTGGTGCATGTGTGCTGTCGTACGGTCGTAGAGACAGTTGATCCCAAGTTTTTCTAAGGTCTCCATATCAGAACCTAGATCCTCGGATTTCATGTCGTCAGATATCACTCTGATCGTGATTCCTCTCTGGTGGGCTTCAGCGAGTTTCCTGACAATCCGGTTGTCCGTGATTGTGAAGACACAAATATCCAGTGTCTGCTGTGCTTCACCAATGAGGCGACGAATTCGGTGAAGGCAGTCCTCGCCGGGGGAGAAGTAGGCACTCGCCTTAACTTTCATTTCACTTGAGTAGAGTAGCTTGATGATGCTCTCTAACCAATCCATCGCTGTGACCTCACCAATTTCTTCCATCGCGCGGGTCGCCATACGGAATGCCAATTGGCGGATCTTGGCTTGCTCTGTCTTGTCGCCTTGCGCAGCAGCGAGCAGGGGCTTGAGTTCCTTTTTTTCAGAGCGGGAAATGGAGAAGTCCTCCAGCGAGGCTTCGAGTGCTTGTTGGATATCTTGCATAGGCGGGGTATGAAATACGCCGCGGCAGCGAAAAAAGCGAGTGTTGATGGAATGGCAATAATACGAATTGATTTATTATAAAATGCATGTATGTATACATGCATGGCAACAAAAACCATATCTGTCGACCTGGAGGCTTATGAACGCCTGCGTGCGGCTCGCTCAGAAGAGCGGGAGTCGTTTTCCAAGGTCATCAAACGCGCTGTCTGGCCGGCACCTTCAGGCACAGCTGCCGAGTTGCTGCATTGGAGGAAAGAATCAACCGTAGCGGTTGAAAAGAGTGTCCTTGACCGGCTTGACGCGGCTCAGGAATCGGACGCCGAGAACCCCGATAAATGGGCATCATGATTCTTGTAGACACTACTTTTCTGATCGATCTGCAGCGATCATCCCGGAATCCAAGGCATCAGGCTGCGGAACAGTGGCTGGTGAAACATGCCGAAGCTGAACTTGTATTGCCCGTAATTGTGCTGGGTGAATTTGCAGAGGGCTTTACCGATCCCGCCCATCCTGTGTTAGAACATTACCGCACAGCACACAGAGTAATTGCCGTGGATGAGCGTGTGGCCCTCAAGTATGGAAATCTTTCGCGCAATCTCCGGCAGCAAGGTAATTCCATTGGAGGAAATGACACCTGGATTGCCGCGACTGCGCTCGCCCATGGGCTACCCCTGCTTACGCGAAACGCGAATCATTACAAACGTGTTCAGGGGATTCAGTTAGAGGAATACGGAATCTAGATATCCGTCGAGTCCTCACTTTTCATGCATAGGCCGACTACCAGTAGAGCGCACGAGGTGCCGAGTATTTTATAGTAGAGCAGATTAAGGCTGAGCATCAATCCGCAGAAAAGAAGGCCGAAAATTCCCCAACAGATGAATTTTTCCTTCAGGCCAGACATAAGCCACCATTGCCATGGAGACGAACGTTCTTTGCGAAGAATGTGGTGATCGATCATGCCTGCGAGAACGGCACCCACTGTGTAGCAGATCAGATCCGGCCAGTAGAAACTGAATCCTAGGATTAGTCCACCGAGTTTCATGGCTCGGATTTGTTCGATCCATTCAGCGTGGTAGAGCTGACTCAGTTCGACGGCGTAGGAAATGATCGCGGTGATGCTTGCGAGCCTCCACGGAGAACACTTTGGAAATACGGCAGCGATCGACCAGAAGACTGCCGAAGCCCAGAGGATGTCACCTGCGTATCGGCCGAATACTGTGTCCGCGTGAACGAAGCTTGAGCGTGAAAACAGCCCGACACAGATTGTTAATCCTAGCAGGACAGTATAGTATAAGCGACTACGGATGTAGGTATTTCCAGTTGCCACGTTCTAGTAATTCCACTTTGGCTTTGGTGATGCCACGGGAATAAAACCCGAGGCGCTTAGCAGAGCCTATACTTACATCAATGATACGTCCTTTTACATAAGGGCCACGATCGGTGACGGTCAGGATTTCTGATTTGCCGTTAAACAGGCTGGTTACACGAATCTTGCTTCCCATTGGCCAGTATTTATGGGCTGCTGTATAGGCATTGTTTTTGAACGGGCGTCCGCTGGCAGTTTTGGTGCCGAAGTTTGTTCTGACACTATACCATGAGGCGATACCATGTTGAGTGGCTATCGCATTTTCTGGTTCTGGCTCCGGTTCAGGTGTTCGTCTAGCCAAGTGTGTGCTCGTGCAAGATGACAGGAGCACAGCCAGAGATAGTGTAGCCAGTAAATAGATGGGTTTTTGCATAAAACAGAATCCTAGTTGATTTCAGGTTGGAGTCGAGCTTGCAATTGGCGACTAAAAAAAATCGTTTTAACGATTTACTAGTCGTTTTTCAGCACCCTGATGAACGCATCCTGAGGGATGTTGACTTTACCGATGGCCTTCATCTTGGCTTTACCCTTTTTCTGTTTTTCTAGCAGTTTCCGTTTCCGGGAAATATCACCGCCATAGCACTTGGCGGTGACGTTTTTACGCATCGCAGTGATCGACTCACGGGCGATGATCTTGCCGCCAATAGCTGCCTGGATGGCAACCACGAAGAGCTGTTGTGGGATGACTTCCTTGAGTTTCTTGCAGAGGTGACGGCCGTAAGGAGCAGCTTTATCGATGTGGACAATCGATGAAAACGCATCGACGGGTTCGCTGGCGATGAGGATATCCATTTTGACGAGTTTCCCTGGCTTGTAACCAGCGTGCTCGTAGTCCATTGAGCCATATCCTCGGGTCATGGATTTGAGCTTGTCGTTGAAGTCGATCAGGATTTCGGAAAGGGGTAGCGTACATGTGAGCATGACGCGATTTTCGTCGATGGTCTCGGTGTTTTCCATTTCACCACGTTTGTCCATCACTAGCTTCATCATGTCGCCAATGTAGTCGCCAGGGATCATGATGAAGACCCTAACAATAGGTTCGCGGATTTCCTGAATAGCTTGTGATTCGGGTAGCAGGCAGGGGTTGTCGATGATGGTTTCCTCGCCGTTAGTTTGGGTGACTTCGTAAATAACCGACGGGTAAGTGGAAATGATGTCCATGTTGAACTCGCGGCGGAGTCGTTCCTGGATGATTTCCATATGAAGAAGTCCAAGAAAGCCACAACGAAAACCAAAGCCGAGGGCGACCGAGGACTCGGACTGCCAAGTGAAGGCGGCGTCGTTGATCTGCAGCTTGCCCATGGCGAGCTTCAGGGCTTCAAAATCAGAGGAATCGACTGGATAGATGCCGGAGAAAACCATTGGCTGGATCTCCTTGAAGCCGGAAAGTGGCTCAGGGCAAGGGTGGGCGGTGTCGGTGATGGTGTCGCCAATCTTCACTTCATCAGCTGATTTCATATTAGCGATGACATATCCCACGTCTCCTGCATTTAGTTCATCCCGCTTGGTCATGCCGGGAGTGAAAACACCGACTTCCTTGATCTCGTAAGGCCTGGGTGTGTGGAAAAGTTTGATGCGGGTGCCCCGCTTCATGGTGCCTGACATAACACGCACATAGGAGACGACGCCCCGGAAGGTATCGTAAACAGAATCGAAAACTGAGGCTCTCAGTAGCTTATCTTCGTGTTCAACGGGAGGCGGGATCCGCTCAACAACAGCTTCGAGGATTTCTTCAATACCGATGCCATTTTTTGCTGATGCTGGGATAGCTTCCTCAGCTGGGATGCAGATGATGTCTTCCAGCTGCTTGTGGACTTTAGGCAAGTCCGCGCTTGGGAGATCGATTTTATTGATTACCGGTATGATGGTGAGCTCTTGTTCGTTGGCAAGGTGTAGGTTAGCCATCGTCTGTGCCTCCACTCCCTGTGCCGCATCGACGATTAGTAATGCTCCCTCGCACGCGGCGAGTGAGCGAGAGACCTCGTAAGAGAAGTCCACGTGACCCGGTGTGTCGAGCAGGTTGAGCTGGTAGATCGTTCCGTTCTTTGCCTTGTAGGACATAGTCACGGGGTGTGACTTGATCGTGATCCCGCGCTCACGCTCAAGATCCATCGCGTCTAACAGTTGGTCTTGTTGTTCGCGCTCAGTGACCGTCTGGGTGTATTCTAACAGTCTATCTGATAGAGTGGTTTTGCCGTGATCAATGTGAGCAATGATCGAGAAATTCCTGGTGAGTTCAGTGGACATATGAGTCACAAATTATTGATTGCTAATCCACTAGCCCTTGATTTCCATGAGCATTTGCGCGTTATTTGGAAATCTTTTCAGGAAGAAAATAAGTCGCTCCATAGCTTCTTCGGGGCGGTGTCCCGCGAGGCCTCGACGTATTAGATTGATCTTATTTAGCAAGTGCTCTGCCATGATGAGCTCTTCACGGCGTGTGCCGGATTTAAAGATATCCACAGCTGGGTAAATGTATTGTTCTGCGATACGGCGATCGAGAACAAGCTCCATGTTGCCAGTACCTTTGAACTCCTGAAAAATAGCTTCGTCTGCACGTGAGTTGGTCTGGATCAATGCTGTGGCGAGAATGGTGAGAGATCCTGCATTGCGGGTGTTTCTGGCGGCTGCAAAGAGTCTGCGAGGCATCTCAAGTGCTCCAGCGACGATGCCGCCGGACTGGTAGCCACGGTTTTTACCTTTGCCCTTGCCTCGGCCACCACCTCCACCGCCACCCGAGTTGTTGTAGGCTCGCGCCAGTCGAGTGATTGAATCCATCAGGACGAGCACGTCTTTTCCTCCCTCGACAAGACGCTTGGCGCGCTCGATACACATCTCAGAGATGCGGGTGTGGCTGCGATTACCATCGTCGTTCGAGCTGGCGTAGATCTCGGCGTCCGGAAGCGTGCGTCTGAACTCCGTGACTTCCTCAGGGCGCTCATCGACGAGTAGGATAATCAGATGAATCGACTCATCATACTTTTCCTGAATGGCCTCTGCCATGTGAAGGAGCAGGGTTGTTTTTCCAGAACGGGGAGGGGAAACGATAAGGCCACGTTGGCCACGGCCGACGGGGGAAATGATATCTAACACACGCGTGGTAAATCGTTCTGGTGTGGTTTCGAAGGCAATCCGGCGGTCAGGATTGACTGCTTTTAGCTCCTCGAAGTGTGGCAGCTTGAATGCCTCGTCTGGTGCAAGGTCGTTGATATTCTTGATTTCGGTTAGCTGTGGACCACGTGGGCCATCCTGTGAGGTTCCATGCACCCAGACACCCGGGCGTAGTCCGTGCCTGCGAACAAAGTCCGGCGGCACGAAGACATCCTTCTTGCACTGGATAAAATTCTTTTCGGGCACGCGAAGAAAGCCAAATCCTTTGGGCGCGAGTTCGAGCATGCCGCTAACCGCAACGGGCTCTCCCGTGAGCACGATTTCCCGTTTTGGCGGGCGCTCGCGTTTGTTGTTGCGATGATTTCTGCCGCCCTTGTTATTGTTACGATGATTACGATTGTTTTTTCGGTTACGATTGTCGTCCGTATGATCTTGCTCTTGTGCAGACGCGGCTTCGTCTTGCTCAGGAGTCTGATTGTCTTCAGCAGCTTTTTTAGTAGCAGCTTTGTTACGTTTTACCGGTCCCAGACCTTTGACTCGACCCATGCGCGGTGCTTCTTCGGCTTTTTCCTCGGTATTGTTGACCTCAGATGGAGCGTCCTCGGAGGGTTTGGGTTCTTCCCTCGGTGTGTCTGCGGATTCAGCTTTAATGGCGGTTTTCTTGGTCGTCTTTTTGGCCGCTTTGCGAGCAGTTTTCTTTTTCGCCGCCTTTTTCTTGGCTGGCTTTTTTGTAGCTGCAGCGTCGCCATCAAGCGGCAACTCAGGATTGTCAGGATCAAAATCCTGTGTAGTGGGGTCACTCATAAAAAAATGGGATATGTGGAATAGAAAAACGTAACACGAATATGTGTCGATCCTGTTGGGATATTGTTTCTGTTAGTGTGTGTTGGGAAAGGCCATCATTCTCGTAAGAATGATTTACGGAGTCATACCGCGGGACGAGGCATTGCCGATGAGGAGAAAGGTCACATCCAAGTGGGGCGTTCAAGTTCGCAAGCCCGTGGATGAGGGGATTCTCTGAGGCGATCAGTCAGCTGCAAAAAATAGATCAGCTAACTGCTGCATCGTCCAGATGCACTGAATATGCCGACTTCCCGACTGCTTTGCAATGCTTTTTTTAAGGAGTGCGGTTTTGAAAACCGCGGCAACCTATGCACACATCCTGCCGCGAGTTACAAACTCACACCCCATAAGAGCTCACTCCGCGAGCTGGATCGTTATTTCACCGTGATTGACACTGATGTCTTTGATGCCTGCCGCAATTTGGCTGTTCGACATATCGAGACCGATATTGGCGAGCATGTTTTGCCCTTTGAGTTCGGCAAGCCATGCATTGGGTAGCGAGATACCCCACACTGTAAGATCATCTAGGATGAGGGCTGGGGAGTTTTCTGTATCAGTCAGCAGGAAACGTGCTTTGGCCTTCAGGGTGCGTCCACCCAGAATAGGCAAATCTTGATCAAGTTCAGTGCGGATGCGCGCGTGTACCGCATCAGAGGCTAACTCGAAGCGTACTTTGTCACCTAAACCAGTATTGTGATGGAAAAGAGCATTCACCTCACGTTCGCTGAGTGTGATGACCTTGGTGCCGGGTTCATAGTTGCGCTCTTGCACGGCCTCGACTTTTTGATCCAGTGAGCGCTGTTCGTCAGCATTCAGGACGACAGGATCAATCGGGCGGTTCTGCCACCAGTAGAATGTGGCACCTGCGGATACGACGAGTAAGAACATCACTCCGAGGATGATGAGGACTTTGCGTTTGCGGCCTTTGGGCTTGCTTGGGTTTGTGGAAAGATTTGTAGCGCTCATATATTATGATGAATGGTTGTTGCCTAAGTATAAGTCACATCTGTGATCAAGCTATCAAAGAAACGGTGAGAATATTTCCATTAAATTGTAATGGCGAAGTCGAAAGCTCTGGAGCGGTCTCATTCAGAGGCGGCCTCGAACTTGATCCGCAGACCACGTGGTCGCCAGTAAGTCGCAATGCGTTGTTGGAGCTTCTCGCGCTCAGCTAAGGGGATTAGTTTTTCGACGCGTTGTTCCATCTTAATGGGTGAACGCGGTTTCGCGTTTTGTAGGAATTCGCGGGTCAGCTGTCGGCGCTTTTCCCCTCCATTGAAAAGGGTGTGAACGATCAGAGTGGAGGTGCCATACATACGGTAGCCGTCACCAGTTTCCCCGTGCTCCAGTTCCTCGCTCCATGTTTGATGAGTCAATGCCATGGTTTTTGCGATTCCCGGCAAACGAATGAAGTCTTTATCATTTGGGAGGTTATGGCGGGCTCGTTTGCGAATTGCAGTTTCCATCTGGTCGAACCGATAAAAGCCGTTGTCCTGATGGGCAGCGGCTATGTATTCCGCCACGCCCTCGGTGAACCAGACTGGCAGGTATGCTAAGCGTTTATGCATACAGAGATGAACAAACTCGTGGACGAGTAAGTCATAGTCCGCCCTCGGTGGCAGCTTGCTTCCGGTTGGAGGGGGTGGCTGGAGAAAAGTATCGGCACGTAGCAGGATGGCGGATTTCCTGCCGCTGTAATATCCGCCGGAACCCGGAGTGCCACCCGCCTTGATGAAAGTATCCTCGTCTGGGTAGATCAACACTTTAGCGCGTTCGCCCTCCGGCATCCCGAGCAACGGGAGAGGGAACTTTGCCAAAACCTGAGGTACCGATTCCGCGACGGTGGCAAATTTTTGCAGATGTCTCCGACTAAGCGGTGCCCGCGAGTGCAGTTCAAAATTCCTTGTGTGGTAGATGTAATTTTTATCACCGCCTCCCTCGGAAATGAGAACGATCTTAGCCTTGCTGTTAGGCTTGAATGACGATGGCCAGTGCGGCTGGGTGACCTTTTCCTGTGCAGACACTTGTAAACCCAAGACCAGACCTAACAATGTGCTAGCGAGGAATCGTAGTCTGGAGAATCGTTGCATCACTTACGGCTGTGAGTGGGCTTCCCCCACGTGGAACTAGCAGGAAGTCGCCCGCGCTGTGCGTCCTGCCATCGGATGACTCTATTTGCCCAGAAACCACCGTGACAATGGAAAAACGCCCGGCATCCGGGTTGCCTACACTGGTGCCTGATGTAAGATCTAGCTGGTCAACTTGGAAATAAGGACAGTGCGCCAGAGTATCACCGTTTGGGGTGTCCATCGCTGGTTCGACGTCGTTAAAATCAATGCAGCGCATGGACTCCTCGATGTGAAGCTGGCGGGGGCTGCCGTCCAGCCCCATTCTGTTCCAGTCGAACACCCGGTATGTGGTGTCCGAGTTCTGCTGGATTTCGTAAATGAGTAACCCGGCACCAATGGCATGCAGCCTGCCGGATGGTATGAAGATCGAGTCTCCTTTTTTTGGTGTGATCGCGTGTACTATCTGGTCAACCGTGCCGTTTTCGATAGCTGTTTGAAAGTCTTCGCGTGTGACGCCTTGCTTCATTCCCACGTAGAGCTTCGCACCAGGATCGGCATCTGCGATGTACCACATCTCGGTCTTTGGCTCACCGCCTAGATCAGGTGCGATATCTGCGGGTGGGTGCACCTGGATCGATAAGTCGTCCCTCGCATCCAGTATTTTGATAAGAAGCGGAAAGCGTTCTGACTTGTCTAACCCATCGCCAAAAATTTCTTCACGCTTCTGTTGCCACAGTTCACCGAGAGTCATGTCCTTGAAGTTCCCAGAATTGACAACCGACTGCTCGTCGGGCCGGTCAGTCATTTCCCACGATTCACCGAAGGGCGCATCAGCAGTGGGTAATGATCTGCCGTAGACATTTTCAAGCTCTCGTCCGCCCCAGACACGCTCCATATAAAGTGGGGAAAAGGTAATGACTTCCATGCGCGCAGCATTGCCAGGAAGTGGTTTTTTTCCAAGAATTTGTCAGAAAATTATTCGCTTCTTTCAGCGGATGCATTAATCACAGGCATGAGCCACTCAGAGAATGCCCCATTGATTTCAGCCACGGATCTCCATCGTGGCTACACCGTGGGTGAAAAACGCATTGAGGTGCTCCACGGAATCGATCTGCAAATTCACCAAGGTGAAAAGGTATTCCTCTGTGGCCCCAGTGGAGCGGGTAAGACGACACTTATGTATATCCTTGCCGGGCTAGAGCGACCCGAGAAGGGGGTGGTAAAGGTCGGAGACGTCAATCTATACGCGATTTCACGCCGTAAGCAGGCAGCCATTCGCAATAAGCGCATGGCGTATATTTTCCAGAATTACTACCTCATGCCAGAGCTCACAGCGCTGGAAAATGTCATGGTGCCCGCGATGATCGGCGGTAAGGATCTGACCGACAAGGCACGTGAGTCACTTGAGCGAGTGGGTCTAGGGAAACGTATCGATCACCTGCCGGCTGAGCTGTCGGGTGGCGAGCAGCAGCGTGTCGCTATCGCGCGTGCGCTGGTGAATTCGCCTGAAATTATTTTTGCCGACGAGCCGACCGGAAACCTCGATTCGCGCAATGGCACACAGATCATGCAGATGTTGTTAGAGCTTTCCGGCGAAGACGGCTCCACGCTTGTCGTGGTAACGCACGATGAAAGCCTCGCCGAGCATGGTGACCGCAAACTTGTGATCGTAGACGGTCGAGTCTCTGACCAAGGTGTGATGGCATAAAAAAGTCGTGTTCAATTCCCCAGTTTCGTGCTTTAACCGCGCCCGCATCCGCAAAAAATTATGAGTGACAGTAAAAAAATTTGGCTCGATGGCGCACTTGTCGATGAAGCCGAGGCGAAGATTTCCGTGTTTGACCATGGCCTGCTATATGGCGACGGAATTTTCGAAGGTATCCGCTTTTACAACGGACGTGTGTTCCGTTTGGAGGAGCACATTGAGCGCCTGTTCCTGTCGGCAAAAGCGATCTTGCTGAAGATGCCATGGACTGAAAAAGATGTTTGCGACATCGTTTGTGATACTATCCGCGCGAATGATCTGACGGATGGATATGTCCGGCTTGTTGTCACTCGCGGTAGTGGTGGGCTGGGATTGAATCCATACCTCTGCGAAACTCCGTCGATGTTCTGTATCGCGGCTTCCATCCAGCTATACCCTGAAGAGCATTATGAAAATGGCCTGGAGCTGATCACGTGCTCAACTCGCCGCCCTAGCCACGCCACACTCAGTCCGCAGGTGAAGTCTCTCAATTACCTCAACAACGTCATGGCCAAGGTCGAGTGCATCAAGGCCGGCGTTATGGAAGGGCTTATGCTCAACGAGGAGGGCACCGTTGCCGAGTGTACGGGCGATACAGTATTCATCGTCAAAAACGGCACCATCATCACACCAAAAATTTCCGACGGCGCTCTCGATGGCATCACCCGCGCGGTTATTTTTGACCTCTGTGAGCGATTCGATATTGAAATCATCGAGGACACCATCACCCGCTACGATGTCTACACCGCAGACGAGTGCTTCCTCACAGGCACCGCTGCCGAGGTGATTCCGGTCGTTAAGGTCGATGACCGCCCAATCGGAAACGAGAAACCGGGTGAGGTGTTCAAGCAGCTCCTTGCAGGCTTCCGTGAAGAAGCTGTGAGTACAGGGACGCCTTTCTAACAATTCCTGTAATCGATTTGAGGTTTTTCCCCCTTGCCAGCCCTGCACATCCTCTGAGATAGTAGGTTCATGCCAGTCCAAGGAGCACTCGAAAAATATCTCGTCCAGCCCGGTGAAAAACTCAAGCTCTCGAAGCGCGAGACAGACGATAAGTCTCTCTTCGATGGCGATAAGGAAGATCATGAGCCGTTTCTACAACAGCTACGTGAGGAGCTGAAGATCCAGCAAAACCATCTCTATGCTGAGAGCAAGAACCGCTTGCTCGTTGTCATTCAGGCGATGGATACCGGCGGTAAAGACGGCACGGTAAAAAGCGTTTTTTCCAAGGTCGACCCGCAGGGGATTCACGTTGAGCCATTCAAAAAACCTTCCGAGGAAGAGCTGGCGCATGATTTTCTGTGGCGCGTCCACTCGCAGGTTCCGCGGAACGGGCAGATCGTTGTTTTTAACCGAAGCCACTACGAGGATATTATTGCTGTTAGGGTGAAGAATATCTATCCGAAGTCGGTTTGGAAGCCGCGTTACCAGCACATCATCGACTTTGAACGCATGCTCGCCGAGGAGGGCACCACCATCATCAAGCTGTTCCTGCACATCTCGAAGGACGAGCAGAAGGAGCGCCTGCAAGCGCGACTCGATAACGTCGCCAAGCACTGGAAATTTAATCCAGACGATCTCAAAGACCGTGCCCGCTGGGATGAGTTCCAAGATGTTTACGAGGATGTTATTCAAAAAACATCCACCAAAGAAGCTCCCTGGTATGTCATTCCAGCTGACAGGAAATGGTATCGTAACCTCGTGGTCGCGCGTATCATCGTGGATACTATGAAGGGGCTTGATATGAAATTC